>CAMKFY010000073.1 GCA_946411985.1 uncultured Clostridiaceae bacterium | reverse complement strand
TCTATGAGGCTCACAAAACTGCTTACCGGTAAAGATAACTATGGTTGGTGGGTGCAGTTTCTTGACAATAAGGTAGAGCCTAAAGCGCTGCCATACTTTGAGAGTGAGCTTTTTTCTGGGGACAGTGACGTTTTGGACGTGCGATACAAATTTTGTGTTGAGAACGGTGGAATAGCTTATAATTATTCGCAAGAGGACGTAGACAGGTTAAAGAAAGCAAGAGAAGAAGCGAAAAAAGAAAATGAAGATACCTACAGGCGCGACCCAGTTGTAGATAACGTAGCAACTGTTTGGCTTAAGGATGGCATTGCTAAGAAAATAAATAATTTTATTAAAGATGCAAATATTCGAAATAAACTGGCAGAGCCTATTACTGAAGAGGAGCTTAGAGAAGCTAAAATTCGTTCGGTGGGAAAAATTAGTAGAGATATTGCATGGGAAGAGCGGTATATAAATAAGAATGCCAAAAGAAGCCCTGAAGAGGTAAGATCGGAAATAGAAATGCAGGAGTTATGCTGTGCTAAGAATAACATTAAAAATGCCGAGGAAGCTAAAAAATCTAAAAGGCTTGCTACGTTTGAAGGCTTTAAAGCGGATGTTAACAAGGATAGGGAAAATTTGGAAAAGCATGCTAAAGCTGAAGGCAGTTGGTATAAAACAACAGAAGAGGGCAAAAGCAGTTATAATGAGAAAATGAAAGAGTATAACGACATTTTAGGCAATGATGAAACAGCTAAAACAAAATATAATGAAGAGATTAAAAAGCTAGACGAAAGAATTGCTAAAGCTAAAGGCATATTGGAAGACAAAACTAAGTTAAATGAAATAGTTGAAGAACGTGTCTCTGAAGACAACAAATGGCAAAAAAGTGCATCTTCTCGTGTTGAATATGGCAGAAAAGATATTGCTGCTATTGAAGCTTTAAGTTTGGACGATGTGAATAATTCTTATAAGTCTGCGAACTTGGCGAATTTTAATGACGCTTTGTTAAAACCAGATGAGAAAGACGCTGAGAGGAGAGCAAGACGAAATGCGGCTACTCCATATATTGACAAAAAGTTACAATTTTTATCTCAGGCTAAAGATGCGCCTAGGGTTCGGTTCAAACCTGTCTTTCCAGCCGGCACTAGCAATACAACAAAGCTTATTGCTAATATAGCTTTGTTAAATCGATTGGAAAACAAGGATGAAGATGTTTTTGGCAGGACTGTTTGGAGGTATTGTTCTGAGCCTTTAGAAGATGGTGTGGTGTACAAATTTGGCGAGAGTTATGTGCGGCCATATGGTGGCTCTAATGGCCTTTTTGAAAATTTCTTGTCTGGCAAAGATGATTATATTGGTTTTGAAGTTATTGCGAAAGATAATAAAACTTTAGAAGATTTTAAAGTTAAGTTTTCTGAAATGGTTAAAGAAGTATCAAAGCAAATAACCGCAGAAGACATACATAATGTGTATACCAGATTTCTTTCTTCTTTAAGCGGCAATTTTAAATGGGATTTAGAAAATTCTGAGGATATTACCAGGGAAGATGTTGAAGCTGAGTATGACATAAAAAATGGAAATTGGCGTGAGGGTTGCAGCAGCGTTTTAAAGAGGTTAGCAGGGAAATGTTCAGAAGGCTTGCGTGAAGCTTTTCAATTGTTTGAAGATGAAAGCTTTAGGAATGCTTACGTAGAAAATGCTATAAAGGTGAATAAGTCTAGTGTTATAAAAGATAGTGTTTACAACAATTTTCAAGAAGGTTTAGAGGAGGATGGCGTTTTCGGTGTAGAAAAGCGCAGGAACTTGCTTTCAATTTTATTTAATGAGTTTGAAGGTTTTAACGTAGACGGTTTAAATAGCTTGCAGCCTGGTGATGATTTAGATAGTAAATATAAAGAGGTGTTTGCAAAAGGTGCTTGTTGTGTAGATCATGCTGGTTGGCAGCTTAAAAAAGAAACTTTAGCTGAAGTGCAAGCCGTGTTTGCAGCTTGGGCTGAGAAGCCTGCTGTTTCATTTGAGCAAAAAGATAATAAGGGCTCATTTGACTATTTACGTAAATATGGTCTTAATGGGGATTTCACTCCTTGGAACCTAATGCATGATGTTGTTTTTGCAATGTCTTTAAAGGGTAGAGATGGTTGTGGCAAGGTTCGAAAAGATTTGGTTAATATAAAGCAGCATTTTGATAATTTGAGTGTTAAAGAGAATGTGGAAAAGCTAACGCCAGAGCAAAGGCATAGTGAGCTGGTTTCAATTGCGGTATTAGCAAATGGTGATACGCAAGAAGCTGTGAAGGATTGGGAGAAACGCTCTTTAGACCCAGAGTTGGAGATAGGCCTTGTTTGTTCTAAATCAGAAATTATAAGCAAATATGTTGAAGTGCTCATAAATGCTTTAGATGGAAAGTTGGACTAATGCATATAGAAAGTATAAAAATGGTGGCTTAGGTTAGCCGCCATTTTTATTACATATTATATAATGCAAATACATAAATTAAATTTTATGTTAACTTTAAATTAATTAAATATATTGCTTAGCAAACTATTTAGGTTTTGATTATGTTAAATTTTAGCGTTTGTTTATATTTTTCAAGTGGTTGGCGGTTTTTAAATATATATATTTTATAGTTTATAATATAGATTTAAGAAAAATGTAACTATTTTGTAAATTGACTTTTTATTCATTGAAGGTTAAAATTTAATT
>CAMKFY010000072.1 GCA_946411985.1 uncultured Clostridiaceae bacterium | reverse complement strand
ATAATTTATATTTATTAATATTTAAAATTTATTTTTTATTATATTAAAATTTAAAATAGAGTAGGCTTATATGAATGTTTATGAACACTAAGCAACACACCAAGCACTATATATGTAGAAACAACACTAGAGCCTCCAGCACTTAGAAACGGCAATGGAATACCAATTACAGGTAGAACACAAAGAACCATGCCAATATTAATAGCTGCTTGGAAAAACATCATAGCAAAAGCGCCAACACATATTAAGAGCCCTAAATTGTCTTTTGCATTCCTTGCTATTTGGAGTATGCGAAGGCAATATATAACTATCCATATTAATACGCTAATGCAACCTAAGAACCCAAAAACTTGGCCTATATGTGCAAATATCATGTCGTTATGCAGTTCAGAAGTTGAATATATCATATCTGGTGAATTAAAACCTTTACCAAATATTTTTCCTGTTGCTAGGGTTATTCTCGCTGTATATTGCTGATGGCCTGCGCCTAATCGTTCTTGCTCTAAATTCCACAACACCTTTACTCTTTTTGTGAGGTATGCTGGTAGTTTATTGTTATAGAACAAAAATAAAAATAAAGCACCCATTCCAGCCATAAAAGATATTATCTTCCAGTTTGTGTTTGCTATTAAAAGTATGCACGCGGTAATAAAAAGGAATACGCTCATTGTTCCGTAGTCTTTTTGTATGTATATTATAGCTATGGGAACCATGGCGTGTAGTAATAATTTCATAAAAATTTTTGGTTGGTTTATATATTTTAAAACAACATAGCAGTGGTATGAAAATGTTAATATAAATGCTATTTTTAAAAATTCAGAAGGTTGAATTCTAGTAAAACCTATGCTCACCCAGTTTAGGTTTGCCGAGCCAGACCCAGCGCTTGTTAGTAGGTCATCACCTCTTAATTTCCCAATTGGTGTGAAAGGTAATATATTAAGGCCTATAGCTAATATGCTAACATGTGTGCAAAACTTTTTAATTTTATGGTAGTCTATATTAGATATTATTATAGCAACAATAATGCCTACAATTGTGGCTCCTATTTGTACGTAGAACGGCCTAAGCGTGCTTATTGCTTCTGGGTATAGCGAAAAAATTAGAGGGAGTGTTAAAATGCTCGCTCCAATAGACATACAAAACAAGAACATATCGGTAGTTTTAAAATAGTGTTGTATTGAAAAATATAACTCTCTAAAAAAAATTTTCATAATATTTCCTATTCTCCAATTTGAAATTAATATGAAAAATATAAATCATTAAGATTATATATTAATATGTGCAAACTTTCAACTTAATTAATATTTTTACAAATTTTTTTGTTTACTGTGCTTGTTTTTTGTTATGTTAAATATATTTTTATTTTGTATTGTTTAATATGTTAAAATAAGAGTGGTTTTTAAAATTAAATTTTTGGAGGTTAATATATGACTTACATTAAAAAAGCTAGTAGCCATTTTGAAAAATTACTAGAAAGCAGTTTAAAAAGGCTCGAATATATAAAGAGTCAAGGAGATTTTGTAGATTATAGCAAATTAGATAGCATAAAAATAGGTGTTTGTGATGGGGACGGCATAGGCCCTACAATAATGGCATCTGCAAAGGCTGTTTTAAACTTTTTGCTAAAAGAAGAAATATATTCAAACAAGGTGAAAATTAAAAATATAGAAGGGTTTACAATAGAAAATAGAGCACGGTGTAATAATACTTTGCCAGATTATGTATTGGAAGATATTAAAAGTTGTAATGTAATATTAAAAGGGCCAACAACAACGCCAAGGCTTGGTGACTCATACCCAATGCTTGAAAGCGCTAATGTGGCATTGCGCAAAGAGCTAGACCTTTTTGCAAATGTGCGGCCTGTTAAAATAAAAGAAAAGAATATAGATTGGGTGTTTTTTAGAGAAAACACAGAAGGAGCGTACACTTTTGGTTCGTGTGGTGTAAACGTTTCAGACGAACTTGCAGTAGATTTTACAATAACAACAAATTTGGGCAGCTATAGAATAGCAAAGCTAGCTTTTGAGTATGCCAAAAAAACTGGTAGAAAAAAGGTGTCTATAATAACAAAAGCAAATATAATAAAAAAAACAGATGGCAAATTTTTAAACATATGTAAAGAGGTGGCAAAAGAATATAAAAATATAGATGTTGATGATTGGTATGTGGATATTGCTGCTGCAAAGCTTGTGGATGAACAAAGTAGTAAAGATTTTTCTGTTTTAATATTGCCAAACCTCTACGGCGATATATTAACCGACGAAGCAGCGCAAATTCAAGGTGGAGTGGGCACTGCTGGCAGCGCCAACATAGGGAAAAAGTATGCTATGTTTGAAGCTATTCATGGCTCTGCGCCGAAAATGGTGCAAGCTGGGCTTTGTAGTTATGCAAACCCTACGTCTATATTAAGAGCTGTTGTTTTTATGTTAAATCATATAGGGCTTTTAAGTAGTGCTAAGAAGTTAGAGCAAACATTAGATATATGCACAGATTTAAATAGCAAAATAAAGGTTACAGGTTTTAAAGATGGAGCTACAACAAAAGAATTTACTGAATATGTTCTAGATACATTACAAAAAATTAATATTTCTTAAATATATTTTATAATTTATTAAATTAATAAATATTGTCAATAATCATTAGATAGAGAAGCTTAATTTTATATATAATTGCTTTTACATAATAACATATTATTAAAATATTTTTGGAGCTTAAATTTTGAGAAATATATTTTTTTTATTGCTTTCATTATCTTTTTTATTATGTGGTTGCAAAGTAAGCGAAACAGTTATTAATGGCAATATTTATATACCACGTAGTGAATATAATATAAGAATTGCTATTGGCAGCATGGTGCCT
>CAMKFY010000071.1 GCA_946411985.1 uncultured Clostridiaceae bacterium | reverse complement strand
TTAAATTTTTATTACAAACTATAAAATATAGAGTAGCTAAAATAGCGTATAAAAATAATATTTATATTGCGAAGGTATTTAGTTTTAATAAAATTTTGCAATATTTAAAATACAAAATATTTTCATATAATTTATATATCTCCTTATTGTTTTAGCTTAATATATTTTACAATTTATTATTTGAACAAAATTTTAGAATTAATTTAAATATTAAATTTTTATTACAAACTATAAAATATAGAGTAGCTAAAATAGCGTATAAAAAATTAATTATTTCACTATACCGTATATATATATAGCTAGTTAGCACATATATTGGAATAAAATGCAGAATATATAGCATATTAAATTTTAAGTTTATTGTAGAATTTATAGACACCATTCTAATTGCTGTTACTATTAAAAAGCAAAACACCATAGCAAACCCGGCGGAGTGTATGTTTACAAACTTATTTGAAATACTCATAGTTATAACTGTAGCGGCTAGCCCTATTAATTGAGAAAAAAACATAGACATCACCTTCTTTTCAGCTTGCATTATAGAGCCTAAAAATATTTGTAGTGAGTCTAAAATGCTACCTAAATATAAAATAGGCACTAAATATTTTGCTTCCTTATAAGCTTTGCCCATAAAAAAGAAAAATATGTTAGTGGCGGGCAGAAGAAGGATAGTTCCACTGCTTATAAATCGTAAAAATGAATTAAATGTTGTATTGTACATTTGGCTTCGTTTGTTGCTTTTATTAACCAAAAATGAATATTCTTGAAATGCATAATTAAAAGACATAACAAAAAAGCCTATTAAAGAAGTCATTTTATATGCTGGAGTGAATATTCCTACAGCAGCGTTGTTGTAATATATTTTTAGTAACCAAATATATGCATTTTGGTTAAACCAATAAGCTAAAAAATTTAATGTTGTGGGGATTGAATATTGTATCATTTTTTTAACAACTTTAACATCTACATATTTTAACTTTGCGCGTTTTAACGTTCTTAAAAAAAATTCTATAAACGCTCCTTGGCTAATGTAAGATATTGCGGTGGAAAGAATTAAAGCAGAATATTTCATTTTAAGAGCAAACAAAAATACAGCACTACTAAAAAGCTGCATAAAAGAGCCCACCATGCCAGATATAACATATAATTTATTTTTGCCAAGCCCTCTACACGCAAATTGCACGCCTTGGTTGAAGGCATAGCCAATATTTAGCAAAAGTATTTCAAAAGCAAACCATATAGAATATTTTTGAGTTGCGGAGTATATAATTATTACTACTGTACACGCAGAAAATGTTAAACATTCTACGAAATATCCACTAGATATTACTTTTAATTTACCCGTAGTGGTTTTATAGTCAAACACAAACCTTATAATGGCCATCCATATTTGCAGGCAACATGTAGTAACTAATATGTTTGTGCAGTTAGATATGTAGTTAAAAAGCCCCAAGTCGGTTTTATTTACTAAATGGGTGGCAATTAACATTACTATAAGCCCCATAAACCTGTTAACAGTGTTGCCTATGAAGTATATTATAACATTTTTAGAAAGCCTGCTCATTAAGGTCTCCTTATTACCATATTTTTAATGCAATTTGTTGTTAAAACACACAAAGAAATGATAGCAAAAAAAAAATAAAAAAGCTACAATTCTTTTGTTAAGATTTTTTATTATATATTTTTTTATAATATGTTATAATTAGGCTAGATATTAATAAAATGGAGGGTTTTAGTTGAAGGTAGCTATATTTTTAGAAGCATATTTAACTTTTACTAACGGCGTTAGAACTCATGTGGAAACTTTAAAAGCAGGCCTAGAAAAATTAGGCAATGAAGTGCTTATTGTGTGCGCGTTGCCAGGCATTAAAAAGCATATATTAAAAGATGGTGTGCTTTGCTGCCCTAGCATAGGTTTAAAAAAAATGTATAACTATGGTATGGCAGGCCCTATTAACTTTAGGCGATTTAAATATATAAAAGATTTTAAACCTGACGTAATACATATTCATACCGAATTTGGTATAGGTTTTTCTGGCGCTTCTATAGCGCGGCTTTTGAGAATACCATATATATATACAATGCATACCATGTATGATGATTATATATATTATGTGGCTCCTAAAAAGTTAATTAATATTGCGAAAAAAACTGCCCATTTTTATTTTCGGTTGCTAGCTAAAAAAGCTACGTGCATAATAGGCCCTTCTTTTAAAGCGGAAAATTTTTTAAAAGTTTGCGGAGTGAAGAAAAATATAGATATAATTCCAAATTCTGTGGAGCTTTCGCTTTTTAACGAATGCAGCGTTAGCAGCCAGAAAAAACAAGCTTTGAAAGAAAAGCTACTTTTAAACGAAGATGATGTTGTTGCTTGTTTTTGCGGTAGGCTTGGAAAAGAAAAAAGCGTAGATGTGTTGCTTAAAAATTGGAGTGAATTGGTTAAAGAAAGAGCAAATTATAAGCTCTTAATATTTGGTGATGGGCCTTGCATGGGGGAGCTTAAGAGTTTAGCCACACATTTAAACCTTTCGCGAAATGTTATATTTTTGGGAAAAATACCGCATAAGGAGTTGCCTCCATATTATTGCTTATGCCAGTTTTACATAACTGCTTCGTTGTCTGAAGTGCATTCTATTTCTATGCTTGAAGCTATGTCTACTGGGCTTCCAATATTTAACATATATGATGAATTAAATAATGTGCAAATAAAAGAAGGGGTTAATGGTTTTATATATAAAAATGTATTTGATCTTAAAAGGTTAATATATTCTTTTGAGAGCATGAATGAAGAGCAAAAAAAAGCATTAAGAAAATCTACTAGAGAGTCTGTTTTGAAGTATGGGGAAGAAGATTTGGCAAGAAAGGTGTTAATTGTTTATGAAAAAGCTTTAGACATTTATTCGAAAAAGCGTCAGGCTAAAAAACGTGCTAATATTTGAAATTTAATATATAGCAAAAGTTTTAGAAAAGGTAAAAGATATTTAGTTTATGATAGTAGCATTAATTATGAGGGAGTGGTAAAGCGTAATAATAATAAAGATTGCATGTTTCATTGAACATGCGTTAATAGTTTAAAAAATTGAAACTCTATTT
>CAMKFY010000070.1 GCA_946411985.1 uncultured Clostridiaceae bacterium | reverse complement strand
TATAATAACTTAAAAGTGGAGGTATATATTTTTTAATGGATAAAAATATTAATATTACTGAAGAAAATATAAAAAAATATAAAGAAGAAATGATTAAAACGTATAATAGTGTAAGAAAAGAAAAAATTAATATAAGCCGCAAAAGAAGAAACAAAAATTTAAATAAAAAATCAAAAAAAAATTCTACAAATAAAAACCTCCCCCAACATTTAACACCTCCCCAGTTATGTAACAAGCACAATTGCTAGCTAAAAATAACGCAGCTTTTGCAACATCTTCAGCCCTACCAAACCTATTAAGAGGTATTTTATCTTTTAAAACTTCCAACTCAGCTTCATTTAAATTATTTAGCATATCTGTTTTTATAACACCAGGTGCTATGCAATTAACATTTATGCCACTTAGAGAAACCTCTTTAGCTAAAGCCTTAGAAAACCCTATAACAGCAGCCTTAGAAGCAGAATAAACAGATTCGCAACAAGCCCCAACCTCTCCCCAAATTGAGGAAATATTTATAATTTTGCCATTTTTATGTTTAATCATATCTGGCAAAATTTTTTTACATACATTAAACATTCCAAAAACATTAGCGTCAAACACATGCTGCCAATCTTCTAAACTTGTATCTAAAAAAAGTTTCTGCTGAGCCACCGCTGCATTATTAATTAGAACGTCTACAAACCCAAAATTTTTTTTAACGCCTTCAACCATAAAATTAACATCATCAATTTTAGTTATATCAGCATAAAAAGCACTGCAAACTCCTCCATTTTTAGTTATATATTCCACTAAATTTTTAGCATCTGCTTCACTTTTAAAATAGTTTATTGCAACAGAATAACCATTTTCAGCAAAAACTCTAGCAATAGCGCCGCCTATTCCCTTAGCAGCACCTGTTACCAACACCGTTCCACCCAAAATTAACACCACCAAATCTTAAATATTTAAAATTGCAATACAATAAAATGTATGATAAACTACAATAAACACATATAAGATATAAGCCATTTTCAACTAAATTTTAACAACAGTTTGCTTTACCTTGTTAGAATTATAACACTAAAATATAAAAAACTTCTCAACAACTATCTTATAATTATTTCCTATAAAAGGAGAGATCTTAAATTAAAAAATTAATGCTAATTACAACAATAACAACATTTTTTTTGCTAACAGGTTGCGAAGAACTAAATATTAACAATAGCCTGCTTTGCCCTGTTAAAATTATAACACCAGAATATGAAATACTTGAAACTTTAAAAAACAGAAAATATAAAAAACCAGATATAAGCTTAGTAAAGCCAAATAGCAAAGGCTCTGTAATAACCTCACTTAAAAACGACAGCTGCGCAGCCATATTCTACAAAACAACAGAAAAAAATTTGAAAAATACTAATGATTTAACAATGGCTATATTTTACAAAGATTTGCATAATAAATGGCGATATTATTTAGATATACCACTAACAAGCGAATCGCTAGACTGCGTGTTTACAATAAAAAATCTGAAAGAAAATTCAGAATTTTTAATTGTAGGCGCAATAAAAAATAACAAAAAAATATGCTATATATATGATTGTAGCACAAAAAACTTAAAAAAACTATATTCTTTTAATTATAAATATATAGCTCCAATAGATATAAAGTTAGATGGTAATTTTGAACTTTTTGTTATATCTAAAGAGAAGCAAAAATCTCAGTTTCAAAAAGAAAATATAGTTATAGATGAAAATGCTAATAAAGCAATAGAAGAAAGTATAAAAAATAATGAAAAAAAATATAGAAAAAATAAAAATGATATAGCTCTAGTTATGAACATATCTAAAAACTGCATTAATATAAATTTGGGCACAAGTTTTGAAAAATTTGATTGTAAATATTTTGAAATAACAAATAGTGTTTTTAATGCTAATACATTTAGTTGCCCATGTTTATTTTTAGATACGCAGTTAAAGAAAACATACTACACAATATCTCGTTGGTTTTTATTTAAAGAAAACGAAATAATATATGATTTTCAGTTTAATAACCCATATTCTCTAGAAACACCAAGAGCATTCCCTTTTTTCTATGATGTAGACAGCGATAAAAAGATAGAATTTCCACACACATACCTATTTGAAGGATATAATTTAAAAAACACAAACAAACTTGAAGAAGAAGGAATACAATACCCACAGAAAACTCTTTGGTTTAAATATAATTATAAAAAAGACAATACCAATGGCAAATTTAAAATTGAAAAAAATCTGTTTAAAAAAACATATTCAAATTATATTTATAAATATGCCATAGAGTTGCCAGAAAAATGGCTAAAAAACTTTGAAAATAAAAATGATAAAGTTAGCGCAAAATATTTAAACGAAAATCAAGACATAGAGTTTTTCGTTTACAAAGAAAATAAAGACTCAAATTATAATTTTTTAGAAAATGATAAAGAAAAGTTGCTAACCATAAAAGTAGACTACATATTTAAAGAAAGAGAATATGAAAAAAATGATTTTTTCGTTTTGCATGTTGATGGTAAACTTGGTTATTTTGCAAAAATACATGAAAACCTAAAAATATCAAACCCAGAACTAAAATTAACAAAAAAAGAAGTTAAAGATATGTTTTTTACTTTTAATAATTAAGTGGTTATTTTTATTTTTTTATATGGAGGTTTTTTATTTGGAAAGTTCTATTAAAAGAGTATTAGTTTGTGAAGATGAAGACGCAATAAGAGAATTTATAAAAATAAACTTAGAGCGTTCTGGCTACTATGTTGTAGATGTATCTAGCGGAGAGGAAGCTCTAAAGGAAATTAACGAATTAGAAAAAAATTTTGAAATCGCAATATTAGATATAATGCTCCCAGGAATAGATGGGTTTGAAGTTTGCAAACAAATTAGAAAAAGTAACGACAATATGGGCATTGTTATGCTAACTGCAAAAACTCAAGAAATGGATAAGGTGCGCGGTTTAATGATAGGCGCGGACGACTATATATCTAAGCCTTTCTCACCTTCAGAATTAATTGCAAGAATAGATGCAATATATAGAAGAGTTAAAATGACTAAAAATATTTCAGATAAAAATTCAGAAATAATAAAATCTGGCCCTTTTAAATTTAACATTAAAACAAAAACACTAATAAAAAACGATGACA
>CAMKFY010000069.1 GCA_946411985.1 uncultured Clostridiaceae bacterium | reverse complement strand
CGGTATGGTGCTTGGTGAAAATGGCGAAAAAATGAGCAAATCTCGCGGAAATGTTATAAATCCAGACGATATAGTAAACGAATATGGCGCAGACACGTTTAGGCTATATGAACTATTTATGGGCGATTTTGAAAAATCTGTGCCTTGGGACGCTTCGTCTATAAAAGGTTGTAAAAAATTTTTGCAGCGTGTATGGGATATGTTATATATATTAAAAGTCGGCAAAATAAGGCCAGAATTTGAAATACCAATTAATAAAATTATTAAAAAAGTATCGCAAGATATAGAAGTTATGAAGTTTAACACAGCAATATCTACAATGATGAGCTTTTTAAATGATATATATAACTGTGGCAGCATAACAACTGAAGAATTTAAAATATTTTTAATACTTTTAAACCCATTTGCACCACACATAACAGAAGAACTTTTTTTAATATTAAACATATTAATTAAAGAAAATATAAAAGATATTAAAAACATATCGTTACAATTTAAACGCCATTTACAACATCCAGAAAAAGAAAATCAAATATCACACCAAAAATGGCCAAAATTTAACCCAAAAAAATGCGAAGATAGAACTATAGAATTGATAATACAAATAAATGGTAAACTGAAATCTAAAACGTTAGTTGAAAAAAATACGAGCAAAGAAGAAATATTAAGCATAGCAAAAAGCAATTCTAAAATATGCAACCTATTAAAAGGAAAAACCATAAAAAAAGAAATATATGTGGAAAATAGACTAGTAAATTTTGTTATTAATTAGTTTAACCGTTTAACCATTATTAGCTATATTTTAGCAAATATCACGTATTGTTAAAAATCTTAACAGCAAGCTTAGTATACTAAGAATATATTCGTATGTTACACGTGAAACATACAAACTAGAGCAAAACTGTGTCTGCGTTCAACACAAAAACATGGTCGAGGTGACAGGATTCGAACCTGCGACTTCTGCGTCCCGAACGCAGCGCTCTACCAAGCTGAGCCACACCTCGACAAACAAATTTGGAAAGCTAACGCCCCAATTTTCTTAAAAACCAAATATACAAACACAACTCAAGTAGAAACTTAGTTGTTAAACAATGTTGGGTAACAAAACACAAAAACCATACCCAAATTTTCGCCCATTATATCATTTTTTAAACATTTTTGCAAGCTTTTTTATAATTTTATTTAAAATAATATATAACATCCATATAAAAATTAAAATAAAGCTTGCCTTAAATATTAACAAGCTTTATTTTTAAGTTAAGCACTTTCTTCTTCACACTCTTTTATTTCGGCTTTATGATATACTACTCCTTTTTCCAAATTAATATTTTTTAGTCTAAACATTTCGCTAACAGTTACGAGCTCAAAGCCTTTACTTTTAAGTTCAGGTATTATTGTTTTAATAGCTTCTGCAGTGCTAGGCCTAATATCATGCATTAAAACTATATCCCCATCACCAGAACTCTGGTTAACCTCTCTTTTTGTGGCAGGTGCACTATGCGTTTGCCAATCTCTAGTGTCCACACTCCAATGTATTATGGGGTATGCTTCAATGGCGGAAATAACCTTTTTATTAGCACTGCCACCGGGCACGCGCACAATAGCAGGGCGCGAACCTATTACAGATTCTATTATTTTAGCATTATTCTCTATCTGCTGCTCTATATCAGTTGAGCTTAAATGTGTAAGAGTTGTTGGATGTGAATATGTATGATTGCCTATTTCATGCCCTTCTGCTACTTCTCTTTTTAATAAATCTGGAAATTGCTCTGCGCTTTTGCCAACAACAAAGAATGTGGCATGTGCATTATTCTTTTTTAATTCATCTAGAATTATATCTGTAACTCCTTCTTTAGGTCCGTCATCAAAAGTTAGCGCAATTAAAGGCTTATCGGCTCGCTCATCTTTTTCTAATGGCGTGTCATTGCTTGTTTTTTCCCCACTAACACGCTCATTTGGGTTGCTATTAAAATAAACATTAGAAAAACACTCCACTATAGCACTTTTTGGCACAGAAACAGTTATAAACTCCTGCTTTTCTTTAAAAATTTTACTTAAATCAAACGAAAATATAATATTATCTTTTTCAATTCCAAAATTTTCCAAATTTGAAACATCATCCGTAAGGGCATTATATATACTAAATGGCCTATTTTTTAGCATAAACCTAAACCTTTTATCTAATTTTATCTCAGATTTTATAGCGTTAACTAAGTCTTGTATTTTGTCCTGTTTAAATATATCCTTAAAACTTAATAGTTTACCATAACAAAAAACTAAATTAACAGTTTTCGAAACTTTTTTACCAGACATATTTTTTAAATATTGCATCTGCACAGATACACCACAATTGTTATTAAATGCAAAAGTTTGAAAATCGCTCAAAATAACAGCCTTTTTAGGCTTAGCTTTTTTAACATCTCTATTTGCATTTTCCTTTATAAAATCTTCTATTTCGCTATATATTTTTTCATGTATAATGCTGTCTACATCTTTATAATTAAAATACGGAAATTTAATTTTATATGTTACTCCTTTTTTTTGAGCTGTAAGCATTTGAGCTGTGCCTATTTCTTTAACACAATCTTTTATTTTGAAACCATTTTTAAATTTTGCAGTAACCAATATCAATCCTAAAATTACAAATAAAAAAGTCATTATGAGCGCCAAAAAAACAGGCAATCTTTTTTTCCTATCTACAAAAATTTTCACCAAATAAGCCCTCTTCCAAAAAAATATTGTTAACCCTTAAAAATATATATTAATTATGATATTTTGTCAAAATATTAAATATTTTAAACTTTTTATTATATTCAACATATTCACTATTTTTTGTAATAAAAACATATACTACTTTGTAAAAGGAGTAGATTTTTTTATGAAGTTAGTACTTTTTATAGTATTTTTATTTTTCACATCAACTGGTGTGATATATTTTTTAAACGTTATACAATATTTTCTAATATCCCACAAAAACAACAAAAACGAGCATAAGAGTTTAATATTAATTCCAGTATCTGGTCACATAGAAAATATAGAACTTTTAACTAGAAAATATTTAGCTAAATATAAAATTAACCCATATTTTAAAAAAACAAATATAATATTTGTAGATAATGGCTTAGATAACGAAACACGACAAGTTTTTAGCAAACTTCAAATATCAAACCACAACTTTACATTATGCAATAAGTTTAAAGCTTATGCTCTTTTAGGCGAAATTATAAAATAGTTTACTAAATTGTTATATAAACCTAACTATTTAACCAGAAAATATTTAGCTAAATATAAAATTATCCCCTATATTTAAAAACAAATATAATATTTGTAGTTAGTGGTTTGGATAGCAAAACAAGACGAGTTTTTAACAAACTTCAAATTTCAAACCACAACTTTACATTATGCAATAAGTTTAAAGCTTATGCTCTTTTAAGCGAAATTATAAAATAGTT
>CAMKFY010000068.1 GCA_946411985.1 uncultured Clostridiaceae bacterium | reverse complement strand
AATTTTTGTTAAGTTTTATTATTAGGTATTGGGTATTGTATATATTTTTAAAATTATTTTGTATTTGTAATTTTGAGCTTTATTATATAATTTTTTTAATTTTTTTGCAATGTTTTAACTGTTATTTATAAATAATGTTAAATAAATATTTTTATTATATATCAATTAATTTGTAGTAATTATAAAGCTTTAAAACATATTTTTAAGCTTTATAATTAGTTTTAATTTAAGCAAAAAATTTTTGCATTTGAATATAAAAGTAATGTATTTATAAAATTTATTAACAAATAGCTATATTAAATAAACTTAAAAATTTAATATAAAATGAATATATGTTAATAAACTTTATTAGCGTCTGCCCATATATTTTCTAAATTATAAAATTTTCTAGTGGATTCGAGAAATATATGTATTATAAAATCATTGCAATCTACTACTACCCAATTATAGCTATCATCTTTTTCTATGTTTTTAATATCTTTTTTATATTGCTTTAAAACATCATTTATGTGTGATATCAAACTTTTAACATGATTAGAATTTGAAGTGGAAGCTATTAACATATAATCGTAAAGTGGTGTTAAATTTCTAACATCAAAAGTTTTTATGTCTGCTGCTTTTTTATTATTTAGTGTATCTGTTAGTATTTTTAAAATATCTTCAGTTTTCATTTTTTTTATATTCCTCATTTTTTCTTAAAATAATTTTATTATAGCATTCTAAAGTTTGTGTAAACACTGTGCTTTGCTTTTTTATTAGAGATAGCATTGCTGATTTTAGCCTGTAAAGAACCGCGTCATCTAAATTTTCTTTTGCTATTTTTCTTTGATATTTAATGTCTTTATATTTCCTATCTTGGCTTATTGAGTCTGCTATAAATATAATTTTTTCGAATGTTGTCATATCTTCTCGCGGTATTGTATGGTATTTAATTGCGTTTAGTATATTGGCATATTTAATGCCCATTACATTTTCAATATATGTGGCTCCAGCTAAACCGTGCCAAACTTTAGGGTTTAACATTTGCATTGGCGATAATGTTATGTTATATTTTTTGAATAAGTTTAGCATATAATTTTCGGTTTTTTCTTTCATAATATCATGTAAAATGCCAGCTATTTTAGCGTCTATTTCATCTTCACCATATACTTTGGCGAGTTCTTTTGCTGCTTTTGCTACAAAATTGCAATGTATAAACCTTTTTCGTGATGTGTGCCTTTTGCAAACTGTGTAACATTCCCAAAAAAGAAAATTCTTACCTTTATATAAATTTCTATTTTTTATATATTCATATACTTTGGCGTCTAAAAAATTCGAACAATCCTCCCTTTGAGCTAACATACATTTTAATTTTGTAGGGTTTATATTTGTTAATTCTTCTCTTCTTATAATCACGTCTTTATTTATATTAGTATATTTTTTATGGAAAAACTCGTAATATATTTTTGAAGCTATAGACCGTATCTTTGCAATTCTTAAAATTTCATCTATTTTATATAGTTTGTCAAAATATGGAAGAACGGTTTGAGGGAGTATTAGGTGTAATTCACAGTTATTATATTTTTTCTTAATTTCTTTTAAAATATCTACTGTGTATACTAGTCTATTTTGTTTTAAATTTTCTTTATATATTCTTAAAAAATTCATATTTTTTGTTGCCAATGCACACATATTAATTCTATCTTTAATTGAAGCTAAAGTAATATTATTTCTCAAATTGTTTGTTGGCACTAGTATTATTCTATCTAAATTGTATTCCTTTTTAACCATATTTAAAAAATTAATATGGCCTATATGTATGGGGTTAAAGCTATCTCTAAATACTCCAATATTTTCCATAAAATCTCCTTAATTTAATATATCAATTTAAAATAGCATATTAAATCTTTTATATATTTGCCTCTGTGGCTAACTTTATTTTAGCGTTTAATAAAAAGAAATGTTATATAAGAATTATGTGGTTAAATTATAATATATAATTTATGTTAATGCATATTTTAAACATTTAAATTAAATCCAATTTTTTATATTTAAAATTAAATCTTTTATACATTTGCCTCTGTGGCTAACTTTATTTTTAGCATCTATTTTAATATCTGAAAATCTAACGCCGTTATATAAAAACAAAGGGTCATACCCAAAACCACCAGTTCCCTTAATGTTGCGCGCTATTTCACCTTGTACAGTTTTTAATATGTTAAAAACTTTTCCTTTTGAGTTTATAAAGCATATAGCGCACACAAACCTAGCACGTCTATCTTTAATATTTTCCATTTCTTTTAAAAGTTTTTGATTATTAGCATAATCTGTGCCTTCTTTAGAATATCTGGCAGAATATATGCCTGGTCTGCCGTTTAAAGCGTCCACTTCTAAGCCCGAATCATCTGCTATTGTGGGCATATGCAAAAGTTGAAATAAAGCTTTGGCTTTAATTTGTGCGTTTTCGGTGAAGCTATTTCCTGTTTCTTTAAATTCTTGCGTTATGCCTGCTTCTTGTTTTGTTATTATACTAAAGTTTAACGGTGTTAACAATTCTTTAAATTCTTTTATTTTGCCAATATTTGTAGTGGCCAGCGCTATTTTCATTATAATATTCTCCCTACATATTAAACAATGCTTTTGTGAACATATTAGCGTCAAAAGGCTGAATGCAGTCTAGTTGTTCACCAGTGCCTATAAATTTTATTGGTATGTTTAGTTGTTTTTTTATTGGTATTACTATGCCGCCTTTTGCAGTGCCGTCTAATTTTGTTAAAATTGTGCCAGTTATTTTGGTGGATTCTTTAAATCGTTCTGCCTGAACTAAACCGTTTTGGCCTGTTGTTGCGTCTATTGTGAGAAGTATTTCTTTAGGCATGCCTGCCCCTTCTTTTTCTATAATACGCACCATCTTATTTAATTCGTTCATAAGATTTGTTTTTGTATGCAATCTGCCAGCTGTGTCGCATATTGCTACAGATTTTCTTTTTTTGCAAGCGGCTATAGTGTCAAACACTACTGCAGCTGGGTCAGACCCTTCTTTATGTTTTACAATTTGGCAATTAATCTTTTTAGCCCAAATTTCTAGCTGGTCTATTGCTGCTGCTCTAAATGTGTCGGCAGCGCCTATAATAACAGATTTACCTTGGTTTTTTAGCATATAAGCCAGCTTGGCTATTGTTGTTGTTTTTCCTACGCCATTTACTCCTAGCATAATTATTATACTAGGAGTTGAATTTAAATTTAAAGAACTATCACCATTTAAAATGTTTTCTACTATTTTTAGTAGTTCTTCTTTTGCTTGTGGTTTGAATTTTAATTTCTTATTTTTAACATTTTCTTTTAATTTCTCTATTATCTCTTCGCTGCAATTAATTCCCACATCTGCCAATATTAATAACTCTTCAAGCTCGTCATAAAAATTGTTATCTATTTTTTCCTCTTTACTAAAAGCACTATCTAGTTTATTTGTGAATATATTTCTTGTTTTACTGAGGCTTTGTTTTAATTTTTCA
>CAMKFY010000067.1 GCA_946411985.1 uncultured Clostridiaceae bacterium | reverse complement strand
AATTTAAATATTTTATTATAGAATGTTAATTTTAATGAATGTACTAAAAAGGAAGTGCTAATTAATATTGTTAGGTATATATATACACATTCCGTTTTGTGTAAAAAAATGCCCATATTGCAATTTTTATTCCACAAGCATATGCAAATACAACATAAATAGCTATATTAACGCCATTTTAAATCATATGAACATATATAAAAAAATGGAATTACAAGTTAATACAATATATTTTGGTGGTGGCACGCCGTCATTATTAAATGCTAACCACATTGAAAGGTTGATATTAGCTGTCAAAAATAATTTCAAGCTTTATAGACATTCAGAAATTACAATTGAAATTAACCCAAATACATTAAATAAAAGCAAACTTATAAGTTTAAAGTATATGGGAGTTAACAGGCTATCTTTTGGTGTGCAATCTTTTAACGATAGCGAACTAAATATGCTAGGCCGCACACACACAGCACAGGAATCTATTAATATTATTGAGTTAGCTAAAAATTTGAAATTTGAGAATATATCAATAGATATAATGATAGGCATACCAGGCCAAACATTTAAAAGTTTAAACCACACACTATCAATTGTAGAAAAATTAAATATACAACACCTTTCACTATACCAATTAAAAATAGAAAAAGGCACACCATTTTACAACAATACGCCAAGTTCAATAGCTAATGATGATGTTATATCTTACTTTTATATGGCAGCGTGCAAAAAGCTTGAAAGCATAGGCTTAAAGCAATATGAAATTTCAAACTTTGCCAAAAACGGCAAAAAAAGCGAACACAATTTAAAATATTGGACATTAAAAAATTATTTAGGATTTGGGCCTAGCGCGCACTCTTTTTTTAAAGGAATAAGATTTTATAATATACCAAATTTAGATGCGTATATGTTAAACCCCTCAAAATCAACAATTACAGAGCCTACAGATATTAAATTTGAATGGTTTATATTGTCACTCAGATTAAATTGCGGCGTCAAAATAGATGAACTAAAGCGCAAAAATTTCTGGACACCAAATTTTGAGTTTAAAATTAAAAAGCTGGAAAAAGAAAAAATTATATACATAAAAAACAACAACATATCCCTAACCTTAAAAGGTATGCTACTGCAAAATTCTGTTATACTCTATCTTTATAATCCTTAATATATATATATATTCAAAACAATTAAGCACTAAATTTAACAAATATTTTCAAGTTTTATTTAAATAAGTAAGCCGCTATAATTTTAATTAAAACCAATTTATTTACAGTTTTTATAAAATTGTTTTAATATAGCAAAACTTTATATTTGTATTAATAATATTATTATTTCTAACTATGCATACTTTAAAATTAGCAATTAAATTTTAAGTTTAAAAACCTTAACATATAAGTAAAAATCTATTAAATTTAATATTAATTAATAATTAATCATCTAATTTTAATATAGCAGCAAAAGCTTCAGCAGGCACTTCTACCGAACCAAACCGTCGCATTCTTTTTTTGCCCTCTTTTTGCTTTTCTAAAAGTTTTTTCTTTCTTGTTATATCACCACCATAACATTTGGCAAGCACATCTTTTTTTAATGCTCTAACAGTTTCTCTAGCTATTATTTTGCTCCCTATAGCAGCCTGCACAGGCACCTCAAAAAGTTGCCTTGGTATATTTTCTTTAAGCTTTTCCACAAGCTTTCTGCCTTTAGAGTAGGCATTATCTGCATGCAGTATGAAAGAAAGCGCATCCACCACCTGGCCTGCTAACAATATATTTAGCTTTACAAGCTTTGCATTTGAAAACCCATCTGGAATATAATCAAGCGAAGCATACCCCTTAGTTCGTGACTTCAAGCTATCAAAAAAATCATATATTATCTCCCCAAGAGGCAATATATAAATAACCTCCACACGCGTTTTATCTAAATATTGCATATTTTGAAAAATACCACGCCTACTCTCGCAAAGCTCCATAACGCTGCCCACAAACTCAGACGGAGTTAAAATTGTAGCCTTAACAACAGGCTCCTCACTATCTAATATTTTTGACGGGTCTGGAAAACTTGAAGGGTTAGACACCATATGCACACTCCCGTCTTTTAAAGTTACTCTATATTCCACAGAAGGCGCAGTTGTTATTATTTCTAAATTATATTCGCGCTCTAAACGTTCACCTACTATTTCCATATGAAGCAAACCTAAAAAGCCACACCTAAAACCAAACCCTAACGCTTCAGAATCTTCTGGTTCAAAATTTAAGGCAGCATCGTTTAACTGAAGTTTTTCCAAAGCTATCTTCAAATCTTCATAATCATCACCTCGTGCAGGGTATATACCAGAATAAACCATAGAACTTGCTTTTCTATAGCCTGGTAATGGCTCTGCTGCAGGAAAATTAGCTAACGTTACAGTATCTCCAACCTTAGTATCGCCTATATTTTTTATAGCAGCGGTTATAAATCCAACATCGCCTGCAAAAAGACCAGAATTATTTATAAGCTCTGTAGCACTCATAAACCCAGTTTCTACTACTACAAATTCTTTGCCAGTGGCCATAAATTTTATAACATCTCCTGGCAACACCTTGCCCTCTTTTATTCGAACATAAACTATAACACCCTTATATGAATCGTAATAAGAATCAAATATTAAAGCTTTAAGTGGCTTCGTTGAATCACCTTCTGGGCATGGCAACCTATTTACTATAGCTTCTAAAACATATTCTATTCCAAGGCCTGTTTTTGCCGATATTAAAGGAGCATCTGAAGCAGGTATTCCTATTATATCTTCTATTTGCTGCTTTGCCATTTCAACGTCGGCCTGAGGCAAATCTACCTTATTAATTACAGGAAGTATATCTAAATTATTATCTATTGCAAGGTAGGCATTAGCTAATGTTTGCGCCTGTACTCCTTGCGACGCATCTACTATTAAAATAGCACCGTCACACGCAGCCAACGAACGCGATACTTCATAGTTAAAATCTACATGGCCTGGGGTATCTATTAAATTAAACTCATATTCCAAACCATCTTCAGCAATATATTTAAGCTTTACAGCTCGTGCTTTTATTGTTATGCCTTTTTCTCGTTCCAAATCCATATCATCTAAAAGCTGCTCTTTTAAATCTCTTTTAGATACGGAATTAGTTTTTTCCAATATTCTGTCTGCCAATGTAGACTTCCCATGATCTACATGAGCTATTATGCAAAAATTTCTTAACCTATTTTTAGCATCCAACTTAAACAATATCCCCTCTATAAATATAAACTTTCTAACTACTTTAAATTTTACAACAAATTTTTGAAAAAATCTAGTAGACAAACATATATTTAATAAAAACTCCTCCAAATAATACAAATAGTATTAATACGAGCTACTCAATTTTTATATAAAATATATAAGATATAAGCTTTTTTTGAATACACATTCAAAATTTAAACTTATTCTAACTCATAGAAAAATTTATTTTAAACCATAATCTAGCACTGTTAATGACATTATCTAAATTTTATTTTATATTCAAAATTTTTATTTTATGTATTCATACTTACTTTTAA
>CAMKFY010000066.1 GCA_946411985.1 uncultured Clostridiaceae bacterium | reverse complement strand
CATTATGCAATAAGTTTAAAGCTTATGCTCTTTTAAGCGAAATTATAAAATAGTTATTATATATAGCTATTATATGCTATTATTATATAAATATATATTTTAATATAATATACACTATACATTTTGTTTAGAGGCTGAAAATTTATATGAACGAAAAAGAAATAATAAAAATAAACCTTACAGTGGAAGAAAAAATATTTGAAAACAAAGAAAATTCGTTTGCCATACTGCAATGCACAACAGATGAAGATATTGCGTTAGTAGCCACTGGGCAACTAGCTAGCGTAGATGAAGGGGAAATGTTAAAAACAACAGGGTATTATGTGCAAAATAAAAATTACGGCAAACAGTTAAAAGTTATATCGTTTAAAAGGAGTATGCCAACCAACCAAAGAAGCATTATTAAATTCCTATCCGCTGGGCACATAAAGGGAATAGGCCCTGCAATAGCACAAAAAATAGTATCACATTTTAAAAGTAATACAATAAATATATTAGAAACCAATCCACAAAAATTAATAGAAATAAAAGGGGTTGGCCAATCTTTTGTAGATAAAATAAAAAATAATATAGAACAATTTTTATATGTTAAAAAGTTAAATATATTCTTGCAACAGTTTAACATAACACCGAATATTGTAGATATAATTTGGAGCAAATGGGGTTTATTTTCTTTAAACAAAATAAATAAAAACCCATACTGCCTTTGCAGTAAAGATATAAACTTGCCATTTAACATAGTAGATATCATAGCTGAAAAATTAGAAATATCAAAATATAATGAAAATAGAATAGCTTCAGCTATTAAATATGTATTACAGCATAACGCCATAAATAATGGGCACAGCTGCATACCAAAGCAAAGTCTTATTAAAGTAACTAGCTTATTTTTAAAATTAGAAGAAAAAACTATAACAGAACAATTAAATATAATGTTAGAAAATAGTTCTCTTTTTTCTTTTAATTCAAATAAAGAATATATATTTCTGCCAATATACTACATTGCCGAAACATTTATAGCAAAAAAGCTTTTAGAGCTTAATAACGCTAACGATGCTGTAGACGATGAAACATTTAAAAACCTTATAATGCTCGAAGAAGAAAGGTTAAACATAAAATTTGCAACTGCCCAAAAAGAAGCAATAAAAAAAGCAATATGCTGCGGAGTTTTTATATTAACGGGCGGCCCAGGCACAGGGAAAACAACCATTTTAAACGCCGTAGCTTCTATATTAGAACAAAAAGGTTGCCGTGTAGCTATATGTGCACCAACTGGCAAGGCAGCTAAACGTTTAGCACTAATAACCAACAAAAAAACAACAACAATACATAGGCTACTTGGCGTGCAACAAATAAACGAAAATAGAAAAGAATTTATACACAACGAAAAAAACACTCTAAAAGAAGACGTTATTATAGTAGACGAAATGTCTATGGTGGACTGCATACTATTTCAAAGCCTTTTAAAAGCCACTAAGAAACATGTAAAATTAATAATATCTGGAGACTATAACCAACTGCCTTGTATAGCAGCGGGAAATGTGCTAAAAAATTTAATAGATAGCAAAAGATTAGGTTGCATTACGTTAAAAAATATATTTAGGCAGGCGCAAAAAAGCTTAATAGTTAAAAATGCGCATAACATAATAAACGAAGAAGAATTAATTTTAAATCAAAAAAATAAAGATTTCATATTTATAGAAAACAATAACCCACAACAAATAGAAAAAATAATAGTTAATTTAGCTCAAAATAAATTAACTAAAATGTTTGGATATTGCCCTATTAAAGACATACAAGTAATATGCCCATGCAAAAAAGGAATAGTAGGCACAATTAACATTAATAAAAAATTACAAGAAAAGCTGAACCCTAAAAATTTTAATAAAAAAGAATTTTCTTTTGGGTTCTACACATTTAGAGAAGGAGACAAGGTATTGCAAATAAAAAATAACTATGATATAACATGGAAAAAGGATGGCCATGAAAGTAGTGGCATATTTAATGGAGAAATAGGCACAATAACAAAAATTAACCATATAAACAAAGAGTTTATTATAAATTTTGAAGGCAAAATAGCCACTATGCCATTTGATATGGCAAAAGATATAGAGCCTGCATGGGCTATAACGGTGCATAAAAGCCAAGGCAGCGAGTTTAAATGTGTATTAATTCCTATATTTTTTAAAAATTCGGAGTTTTTTAGCAGAAATTTATTATACACCGCCATAACACGCGCGAAAAATAATGTTATTATTGTTGGGTGTAAAAATAATATTTTAAATATGTGCAAACAAAAAAAGGTTAATTTTAGGTATAGCTGCCTTAAATATTTTATTGCAAAAGATTAAGATATTGTGTATTAATTTTATGTAAAAAATAATATATAATTGTTGTTATAAAATTAATACTTTAAATTTAAAAAGGTGGAATAGCGTTGTTTTTTAACACGAATTTGTATGTGTGCCCATATTGCTATGAAAAAACATCTAATTATGTATCCTGTGAAAGGTGTGCAAATCAGCTTAAAAATTTAGTTAATGTTAAATCTGGTAGCACTAAAGATTGTTATAGTTTTACAGCGCCTTTTATTTATAAAGATATAGTTCGTGACGCTATATTAACATTTAAATTTGAAAAAAAGATTGAATATTGCAAAAGTTTTTGTTACTTTATTAAGGCTTGTAACACATATTTAGCAGACATTTTGGTATATGTGCCAAATAATGACGGAAAATTTAACTCGTCAAAAGAGATTGCTAAAATTTTAAAAAGAAAATTAAAAATAAAACTTCAAAATAACGCCATAACCAAAGTAAAAAAAACAAAATGCCAGCACAATTGCAACTTTAAAGAAAGATATATAAACTTAAACGGCGCATTTATTGCAAATGAAAAAAAGGTGCGCGGCAAAACTATTTTAATTTGTGATGATATAATAACAACTGCTAGCACTATGCAGGAAATGGCCTCTGCCTTAAAAAAATCTGGAGCTTTAAAAGTGTTTGGCATTGCTTTTGCTATATCTGAAAATTCTAAAAATTATAATTTAATTAAAAGTTAACTACACTTAATATTTATATAAACATGTTTTAATATAAAGTCTTTAGCTTCCTGTGCCAGGTGCTGGGCTTAAGCTTTCACGCCAACCACAAATACCCCATAGTAAACATATGCATAGGCGCAACAAATATATTTATAATATCTAAAAATAACTCAAAAAATATATATTATGTGATGAAATAAAAACACAAATAACGAAAATAATAAATAATATATAATACGTTATAAAACGGCCATGATCATTAATATTGCTGAATATTGAAAAAATAGAATAATTCTTGCCACTGAAAACGAACACATGCCCAGATTTTAGGAATTTATAAATTGTGCAGCATTTAGCACTTTAGAATATTTTAAACTTTTAAATGAAAATTCTGATAATATTATATTTTGATATATTACAAAATATAATATTAAAAATTTAATATTATATTTTTATTTTGCATAATAACACATAATTCAATAAATTTTAATTAAATTTTAAATATATTAAAAGTTTTAATATTATCAGCATCTTTATTAAAGCAGAAAATAAATATTAAATATATAAT
>CAMKFY010000065.1 GCA_946411985.1 uncultured Clostridiaceae bacterium | reverse complement strand
TGTTTAAAATTAATTTTTTAATATTCTTTCAAACTCTTCAGCGAAGTTTTGTATTGATATATTAAAATTTTCTTCACCACTCATACTTTTTACATTAACACTGTTTTTAGTTAATTCATTTTTGCCTATAATGCAAGAAAACATTGCTTTTATTCTGTTAGCGTATTTCATTTGCGATTTAACGCTTCTGCTCATTAAATCTGTTTGTGTTATTATGTTACGTGCTCTTAAATTTGTGGCTATAACGCTAGCTTTATACAGTGCTTCTTCGTCTGTTGCGCCAACATATATATGTGGAATTTTATAATTAATTTTAATCTTGTTTTTTAAAAGTAGTATCAGTCTGTTTAAACCAACACCAAAGCCCACTGCCGGAGTGCTAGGAGCACCAAGCTTTTGTATTAAATCATCATAGCGCCCGCCACCACATATTGCATTTTGTGCCCCTAAATTATTGGTTACAAATTCAAATACTGTTTTTGTGTAGTAGTCTAGCCCACGCACAATATATGGGTTTACTGAATATGGTATATTATTTAAATTTAAAAAGTTGCATAGTGTGTTAAAATGTGTTTTGCAGTCTGCGCATACATAGTTTAAAATGTTTGGCGCGTTTAACTTAAACTCTTCGCATTGTTTCTCTTTGCAATCTAAAAGCCGCAGTGGGTTGTTATATAGCCTATTTTTACAGTTTTCGCAAATTTTTTCTTTATATTTTTCAAAATATTTAGTTAAACTATATACATAATTTTTTCTGCAATCTTGGCAACCTATGGAGTTTATATTTAAGTTTGTATCTTTAACATTTAATTCATTTAAAAAACTATAAGCTAAAGATATTATTTCAAATTCTGCTATTGCACTATATGCCCCAAAAAGCTCAACTCCAAATTGATAGAATTCTTTATATCTGCCTGTTTGCGGCCGTTCATTCCTAAAAAAGTTCATAATATAGAAAATTTTTAGGGGTAGGGAACTATTTAAAAGTCCGTGCTGTATTGTTGCGCGCACAATCGCCGCTGTTCCTTCAGGTCGTAAAGCTAGGTGTCGGCCTTTTGAATCTTTAAATGAAAACATTTCTTTTTGAACTATATCGGTGCCGTCCCCAACACTTCTTTTAAAAAGCTCAATATTTTCAAATGTGGGAGTTTGCATTCTAAAAAAACCAAATTTCTCGCTGTTTTCTATGGCTATATCTATAATATATTGCCAAATTTTATAATCTTCTGGTAGAATATCATTCGTGCCGCGTGGAGCACTATATATAGTTTTCATTTTAACTCCTTATATATTTCAAATTATGATATCTAAATTTTTGCCCTCTATTCTTTTTGATATAGCTGTAAATATTTTATATAAAACACTCTTAGCATTCAGATTTTTGCCATGCTGAGTTTTATATTGCATATCTTTAGAAAAAGGTAATACGCCTATTAGTTGCAAATTTGTTTCGTCTATTATATCATCTAAATTTTTAAATGGCGACGTTTTTTTTATATTTTTTTTAAGTTTGTTAATTATAAGCCGCAAAGTTGGCTTACAGTTTCCTTTGCTGCTTAGCATATTAGAAAAAAGAGCTGTATCTCGCACACATACAGCATCTAAAGTTACTACTATTAAAAAAATATCTACTATATTTTTAATTTCAAATGAAAAAACAGGGTCGGTCCTAACATCTATTATTATAATGTCGAAAAGCTCCTTTAAGCTATTGCATAGCTTAAACATAGCTTTACCGCTTAACATTATATCAAAACTAAATGGTGCAGCTAAAAGAAATAAATTTTCGTTATATTTAACATTTAATATAGCTTCTTTTAGGCTACAATTTTGCTTTAAAACGTCCCCTAAATCATATACAACATCTTTAACGCCTAAAAATATATCTAAACCTCTAAGCCCTGCATTTGTTTCTATTAATATAACCTTTTTGTGTTGGCTAGTAAAAGCTTTTGCTAAATGGCAACATATTGTAGATTTTCCAACTCCGCCTTTGGCAGAAGCTATGGCTATAATATTTTTCATTTTAAAAATAAAACCTCTTAATAATTAAAAATATAGTTTAGTTTAAATTATATATATTAAATATGTTAAGGAACATATTTAAGCCTAAAAATATATCTAAACCTCTAAGCCCTGCATTTGTTTCTGTTAATATAACCTTTTTGTGTTGGCTAGTAAAGGCTTCCCCTAATGGCAACATATTGTAGATTTTCCAACTCCGCCTTTGGCAGAAGCTATGGCTATAATATTTTTCATTTTAAAAATAAAACCTCTTAATAATTAAAAATATAGTTTAGTTTAAATTATATATATTAAATATGTTAAGGAACATATTTAAGCCTAAAAATATGTTTAAACCGTTTAAGTTTTGCATTTTTAAGCTTTTCTATCTTGTTCGTTTGCTCTAATTCGTTGTTCCATCTTTTCGCATTCTCTGGCTACAACTCCACAAAAATCTTCAGCACTGCTTCCATCTTGTATGAATATAGATATAGCATATTTAGGTTGGCTAGCTGGGTATAGCCCAACTCCCGTACCATGATTTAAATTTTTATTTCTATCTGAATATTGCGGTGAACCAGATTTTGTAGCAATATCCATGCCCTTCATAGAAGGCCTGTTTTGAGCCATTCTACGCATGCCTTCTAGCACTGTTTTATATGTTGTGTTTTTTATGTTAAGTTCACTCATCACTTTTGGATTGTGTTTTTTAATAATATTTCCGTTTATATCGCTTATAGAGTCTACAATATGCGCAGCGAACCTTTTTCCTTTGTTTGCTATTGTTAATTGGCCTATTGCTTGTTGCAACACTGTAACATATGTTTCTGCTTGGCCTATTCCTGTTTGCCGTAAATCTCCAATATGAAATGTTGTTTTATATTTTTTCAAAAATTCTGGGTTATTACTAGTAATTCTTCCGTTTGAGTTTGGTATTTCAAGTCCTGTGTCTGTGGCAAACCCAAAGTATGGGGCTAGTTCGTCTATATTTTCAATGCCGAGCCTCTCTGCTGTTTGGTAGAAGTAGTTGTTACAGGAATGTTGTATTGCTGTATATATATTTATTCTGCCACTGTGGTTATATCGTTTGCAGTCCATATTTGAAAATATACCTTTTCTACATTCAAAAATTGTTTTATCGGTTATTACTCCTTTTTCAAGAGCCATTGTGGCTATAATTGGCTTAAAAGAAGAACCTGGCCTAAATAAAAGGTATGCTGCTTTGTCTTGCAGTGGCGTTAATTTTGCGTTCAAATATTCATCATAATGAGAATTATAAAAGTTTAAATCGTAGGAAGGGTAAGACACTAAAGCCAACACATTACCGGTGTTAACGTCTAAAACACAGGCACTTGCTCCCTTAGCAGCTGCTGCCTTTGAATGGTGTGTTGCGAGAAATTCTGGTATTTTTTCTTGTAATGCTTTTTGCAGGGGGTAGTCTATTGTTAATTTTACTGTGTTTCCTGGCTTGGGCTCTTTAATGCAATATTTATTTTTAGTGTTATTTTTTTTGTCTTTTTCTATTATAGAAAGGCCGTCTTCTGGCTTTAAATAGCTTTCAAAAGCTTTTTCTATTCCAAATTTTCCCACTATAGCGTTTGGAGAATAACCCTTTTTCTTATATTCTTCATATTCTTCTGCGTATAGTGGAC
>CAMKFY010000064.1 GCA_946411985.1 uncultured Clostridiaceae bacterium | reverse complement strand
GCTGCCCAGCCGCATTGCCTTCATTATTGCGTCATATATCTTTGCTGGGTTGAATGAAACTCTTTCTCCATCTCGTTTTATAACATTTGTTTTTATAACTTTCATAACACACCACACCTATTGTTATTAATATGTTAAATACTACATATAGTATTTTTCAAATAAAATAAATATGAAGTTTAAAAATATACAATAAAACTCCACATAAAAACATATTTACGCAAGCATACTAAAACTACTGAACTTGCATCACATAGCTTTATTATACTACAAACATTTAGTTAAAACAAGGGCGATAGAACTAATAAATAAAAACTATAGTTCCAGCATTTTTTATAAAAAATTTAATTTAGCAAACATACATATATAAAAATAAAAATCTCGGTTTTTAGACCTTTATTTTACCACTGCATTCCATCAAAATGTGGTGCATAAAGATATTTTCTCTCTCAACACTATATATATTGTCCATAGGCTTATAGTGACGTAAACATTTTGCCACCACAAATAATATAAAGTTTGTACGCCATTTACTAATACACCTGCTGCATCTATAACTGGTTATGAAATGTTCAGCAATAGCAATCCCCTCCTGCAAAAGGCCACAACCTAAAAACTAGAAGCATTCGCGCACAAGCTGAAGCAAATTCCCCGTTGGAACATTTCAGCTCGCAACAAAATTTTGATCTGCTGGCTGCCCGACTCCAACCTGTTCAGCATTTGCACTGTTCAAATAAAAATGCACCTGAATATTTTTACCGAGCTTTCCATTCAGCCAATTTTGAGCCATAATCGCCTAAAATTAAAGTTATTGTTTCAACAATATGGCCGTTAACGTAAAACACCGCACTCTATGAAATCTTGGTTTATAGAACGGTAAACTAGCCTAGACGGAGAAAACGATCCACCATATTGTAATCAAATCACCATTTTCCCCCATTACTGGCGCACATTTTAATCCTCTTAATAGAATAAAATCCATTATAAATCACCCTTGCACAAATAAATTTTTAAATATTTGTTTATCTTATCCCCTCATAGGAAAAAATGTTATAAATTAAGTTTCTCAATTTTCTAAATCTTCATTTAATTGATTTCTTAAACTTTCAACCAATCTCTTTAAATTTAAACAAAAACTTTACATAGCAACAAAATAGAAAGATTTCATCATTCAAACAAGCGCAAACCATGCTATTATTATATACTTTTTTTAAAAGGGTTTTGACACTTTTTATGAAAATTTATTTTTTATAATCAACTAATTTCTAAAGGTATTGCTCTATTTCCAACGTTAAGCACAAATTTATTAACATTTTTATCTACACCTTCAAAATTGAAAGTTTTAAAAACGCCATTAACCTCATTTGGGTTTAATACAATATATTTGCAAAAATCCCCTTTCCAATATTTAGGCCTATTGCTGCAACTTAGTGAAACGTCCCCCATAAATACAACATAGCCGCTGTTATCATTTTCATTGTTAAATTTTAAACTTATATTAACATCCCCAGTTTCTAAATCTCTCTTAGCGTTAACTGTAAACTTTTCACTAGGCAAAGAACTAAAATTAACACTGTTATAACATTTTCTATATTCACTGGCAAAATACCATTTCCCAGCAAAATTTAAAATAAAATCTGTCATATTAAATTTCACAATTTTAGGCTCTCCAGCAAAATATACATGCTCATCTTCTCTTCTTAACTTACTGCCTGTAAAAAACATAATCCCTTCTTTTTTAGAATGTGGATTAATAACAATTTTTAACCCATTTTTCTTAAGAACGTCTACCTTATATTCGCCATTTTCAGTTTCGCCAGATTTAGAAAAAATATCAAACCATTCATCGCTGTTAAACGTTATATAACTTAAATTTAAAGGTGTAGATGTAACATAAATATTAATCAAACAACTTAAAATACCGCGCACCTCATCGTCATTCCTACCGCTTCTTTTTAAACAATCTGTTAACACATCAAATTTGCTATCTAATTTATTAGAATTTTTAAATTCACTAATTTCATCCTGCCACAACTTTAAAATATAGCTTATTTGATCATCACTTTTACCTATTTGTCTTAAATTTTCTTTTAAAACATTAACATCAAACCCACTTAACATAAAATTTAATATTAAATCTTTTAATATGCTATAATCTAGAATTTCAGATAGCAAATTTTCTATTAATGTTAAAACAGATTTGCCAAACAAACCGTCTTTTGATAAAATTTCTCCTATTTCATAATCGGTTTTGCCACTATATTTTAAAATATTCTCTAATTCATTAAATAAAGCATTCAAACCATCAAATTTACTATTTTCTATATTTCCTAAAGATTCTAAATATATATTACTATTAGAGCTTAAAATGTTGCTAACTTCATTTGGAGATACCTCAAGTTTTAGCGCAGAGCCAACACTATTTTCTATTTCGAAATAAACTGCTACCTGGTATATTGTATTAGAAAGTGGCTCTTTAACCAACTTTTTAATATTAAAATTGCAATCAGTTATATTGCTAAAATGCCCCACAACACGCTCAGGCACTTTAAAACTAACTTTATACATTTTAGGCGTTATAAATAAACCTAGCCCAATAACAACTGCAATTACAGAAAAAATACAAATTCTTCTTATATATTTAATATTCACATTCCACTTCCTCATAACATTAAATTGTAGTATTAAGTATATAATAACTTTTAAAATATCTTAACATTATTGTGAAATTAATAATTTTTATATATTTTTAAACTGTATTAAATATTTTTATATTTAATCAAAATAACGCAACACTCACATATTCCAAACATTATTAAACACCAAAAATAATTTAAATTATAACACACTGCAAACACAGTAGCCCCATTTTTTGGCATAATAGCTAAATAATATTTCCTTTTCTAACTATATAGCATACACCTAACGGCCACATTGTGTAGATTTTTTTATTTTTTAAACTAAAACAGCTGGTAAACTAGCAAAACACACGCCTTCATCACCAGCTAATAACATTTTTTTTAGTATTCTACGCATTTATTTTCTAAATGTCAAGCAAGCCCTTTAACAACAACTTTACTATTCTTATACCTCCTCATAACATTAAATTGTTTACAAATTGAAAACAATTATTAAGAATATTATACATAGTTATATTTCTAATTATAGCAACAATTAATTGCAAACTATAATAGTTTTTGTAAAAATGCTTTCAACAAAATAAACTAACTCTGCAATATTATATTTTTAGGTTGCGCTTTATTAATATATAATGTTATACTAAATAGAGGCATAAAATGCATAATTAAGGAGGGTTTGTTCATGTTTAAAGAATTAGATATATATAATACATCGCTTAAAATATTTAACATTATAGGTAATGAATGGATGTTAGTTACTGCTGGAAATTTAAAACATCACAACACAATGACAGCTAGCTGGGGTGGGCTTGGTGTTTTGTGGCACGAACCAGTTGCCACAATATATATAAGGCCACAAAGGTATACCAAAGAATTTATAGATAGTGAAAAATTTTTCACAATTAGCTTTTACAGTAAACAATATAAAGAAGCGCTGCAAATCTGCGGAACAGAGTCTGGAAGAGATATAAATAAAGACGAAAAAACAGGGCTTACTGCAAAAGAATTCGGATCTGGAATTGCGTTTTCTCAGGCATATTTAGTTTTTTTATGTGAAAAGCTATATGCTTGCCCTTTAAACCCTGACAATATACTAAAAAACAACATTTTAGAAACATTCTATAAAAATAAAGACTACCATTATGTATATATAGGTAAAATTGTGAGCGCTTATGAAAATAGAGAAAATTGCTAAAATTTCTCTTATGAAAATAGAGAAAATTGCTAAAATTTCT
>CAMKFY010000063.1 GCA_946411985.1 uncultured Clostridiaceae bacterium | reverse complement strand
CTACCCGAATACACCCTAAAAAAACAAAGTTTTCCAACAAAAGGATCTGTAGCTATTTTAAAAGCCAGGGCGGAAAAAGGAGCACTATCTGAAGAAGGCCTAGTTTCCTCCTCATTATTATCCGGATTTATCCCTTTAATATCGGGAACATCAACAGGAGACGGCATATAGTCTACTATGGCATCTAATAAAAGCTGCACACCCTTGTTTTTATAAGACGTCCCACAGGTTACGGGCACTATTGCATTCGATATTGTGCCTTCACGCAAAGCTTTTTTTATTTCAGCCTCAGATATATCTGCTCCATCTAAATATTTTTCCATTAAATCTTCGTCTACTTCAGCCACAGCCTCTAAGAGCTTACTTCTAAAATCTAACGCCATATCTTCCATATCTTCTGGTATACTCGTATATTCCATATTGCGGCCAAAATCTTCTTTATCATCTTTGTACATAATAGCCTTCATCTTCAAAAGGTCTACTATTCCGCAAAAACTATCCTCCTTGCCTATTGGAAGCTGTATTGCAACGGCATTAGTTTTGAGCCTATCTTTCATCATGTCTAAAACATTATAAAAATCTGCGCCCATTATATCCATTTTATTAACATATGCCATACGCGGCACTTTATAGTTGTCTGCCTGATGCCAAACAGTTTCAGACTGCGGCTCCACGCCCCCTTTGGCACAAAACACAGTAACAGAGCCATCTAACACTCTCAAAGACCTCTCCACCTCAACCGTAAAATCTACGTGGCCAGGAGTATCTATAATATTTATCCTATGCCTATGCTTTTTCATTAGGTTAGCGTCGCCAACATATTCACTATGGCTCCAATAGCACGTTGTGGCTGCCGAAGTTATTGTTATTCCTCGCTCCTTTTCCTGCTCCATCCAATCCATTGTGGCTGCGCCTTCATGAGTTTCCCCCATCTTTCTGTTAATGCCCGTATAAAAAAGAATTCTCTCCGTTGTAGTTGTTTTCCCAGCGTCTATATGAGCCATTATACCAATATTTCTAGTCATTTCCAAGCTAACTTCTCTTGACGCCTCTTTACTCATATTTTCTTAATTTCCTCCCTAAATTTATAAACTAAACTAACAGCATCCTGCATATTACCACCTATAGTGCGCAAAAGCCTTGTTAGCTTCCGCCATTTTATGAACATCTTCCCTCTTTTTACAAGCGCCACCAGTATTATTCACAGCGTCTAGTATTTCGTTTGCCAAACGCTCTTTCATTGCTTTTTCAGACCTTTTTCGTGCATATAAAACTATCCAGCGCAAACCCAACGTTTGCCTTCTTTGAGCACGCACTTCAGTAGGCACCTGATATACGCTGCCGCCCACACGCCTTGACTTAATTTCTAAAACAGGCATAACATTTTCCATTGCCTCATCAAGCACACTAAGCACCTCTTGAATTTCTTTACCTTGCTTTTCTGCTATAATATCAAAAGCTCCATAAACTATCTTTTGAGCAACACCTTTTTTCCCGTCCAACATAACATTATTTATAAGCATGGTTACCAATTTAGAAGAAAAAACTGGGTCTGGTAACACCTCTCTTCTAATAATATTTCCTTTTCTCGGCACCTTTTCTCCCCCAAAAATAAAATTTAATTTAAAATAAACCTACTTACCAGCCTTAGGAATTTTAGCTCCATATTTAGAACGAGCTTTCTTCCTATTTGCCACGCCCTGCGAATCTAAAGTTCCACGAATAATGTGATACCTAGTACCTGGCAAATCTTTAACACGGCCACCACGAATTAAAACAACACTATGCTCCTGAAGATTATGACCCTCCCCTGGTATATAAGACGTTACCTCCAACCCATTGGAGAGCTTCACCCTAGCTATTTTTCTAAGAGCCGAATTTGGCTTTTTAGGCGTACTAGTTCTCACAGCAGTACACACCCCACGCTTTTGCGGAGATTTGCTAGCAATTGTTGTTTTTTTTATGGCATTGTAAGACACACCAAGAGCTGGTGATTTAGACTTTGAAACCTTTGCCTTTCTACCTTTTCTCACTAATTGATTAAACGTTGGCATAAGCGCACCTCTTTAAACTTAAAATTATTTTAATTTATATAAACACAAAACTAAAATTTAACAAACAACACGTTAGGAATTATAACACCAAAAAACTATACTTGTCAAGCTTAAACTTGCTTTTTTTTCACCTGCACCCTCTGATAGCAAGAAAGCCCTGTGCCTGCAGGAATTAATTTTCCTATTATAACATTTTCTTTCAAACCTATTAAAGGGTCTACCTTGCCATTAACAGCAGCATCTGCCAACACCCTTGTAGTTTCTTGAAACGAAGCAGCAGATAAAAAACTATCCGTAGCAAGAGATGCTTTTGTTATGCCAAGAAGAACCGGCTCCCAAGTTGGCAAATTATCTGTTTTGCCCTCACTTTTAAGCTTTTTAATTGCCGCGCACAACTCATTCTTATCTACACAAACACCACTTACAAAATCACTATCGCCAGGGTTTAATATGCGCACCTTTCTCATCATCCTGCGAATTATAACTTCAATATGCTTATCATTTATATCTACACCCTGAAGCCTATAGGTTTTTTGCACTTCAAATATTAAATAATTTTGCACAGCTTGCTCCCCTTTTATAGAAAGAACATCATACGGGTTTACTGGCCCTTCTGTTAATGGGTCTCCTGCAAAAATCTTCTGGCCTTCCTTTACTTTTATTCTAAACCCAAACGGTATTGGGTAATCTTTTTCTTCACCATCTTTTGTTAACACAAAAACATGCCGCACATGCTTTATTTCTTCTATGCGCACCTGCCCCGACACTTCAGATATAACAGAAGAATATTTTGGACGCCTACACTCAAAAAGCTCCTCCACTCTAGGAAGACCTTGAGTGATATCTTCAGAAGAAGCTATTCCTCCAGTATGGAATGTTCTCATTGTAAGCTGCGTGCCTGGCTCGCCTATAGATTGAGCCGCTATTGTGCCAACTGCTTCCCCAATAGCCACCAAATCGTTTCTTGCAAGGTTTACACCATAACATTTAGAACAAACTCCTAAAGCCGCCTCACATGTAAGTATAGATCTAATTTTAACGCTTTCAATTCCGGCGTTTACTATCTTTTCTGCGTCTGAAATAGTCATAAGCTTTTCATTTGAAACCAAAAGTTCACCAGTTGTGGGGTGAAAAACGTCTTCGCAGGTATACCTGCCAACCAAACGTTCACCCAAAGTTTCAAACACCTCGTTGCCATCTCGTATTTCACAAACTTCTATCCCGTTTTCTGTTTTGCAATCATGCTCGCGAACTATTACCTCTTGAGCAACATCCACCAGCCTTCTTGTTAAATAACCTGAGTCTGCCGTTCTAAGAGCAGTATCTGTAAGCCCCTTTCTTGCGCCTCTTGAAGATATGAAATACTCCAAAATATTTAACCCTTCCCTATAGCTTGCTTTTATAGGTATTTCTATTGTTGCCCCAGAAGTATTTGCTATAAGCCCACGCATTCCAGCTAACTGTCTTATTTGGTTTACAGAACCACGTGCCCCAGAATCTGCCATCATAAGTATTGGGTTATCTTCAGGCAAATTTTCTGTTAAAGCTTTAGACACCTTCTCTGTTGTGCTATTCCATATTTCTATAACCTTGCCATATCTTTCTTCATCAGATATTAACCCCCGTTTAAATTGGTTTACAATTTTAAATATTTTATCATCTGCTTCTTTTAAAAGCTGCTTCTTTTGTGGAGGAATAACAGCGTCACTAATTCCCACAGTTAATGAGCCTTTAGTGGAATATTTAAAGCCCATATCTTTTATTTTGTCTAACACTTTGGAAGTTTTCTGCACACCATGGCGCTCTATACATTTAGACACTATCTGCTCTAGCTGCTTTTTGCCAACCTTAAAATTTATCTCCAAACTGAAAAATTCGGCAGTGTCTGCGCCACTCCTATCTACAAAGCCCAAATCTTGTGGTATAAACCTGTTA
>CAMKFY010000062.1 GCA_946411985.1 uncultured Clostridiaceae bacterium | reverse complement strand
TAATATAAATTATAATAAAATATTTAAATTATTAAATTAATTTTAAATTATAATCGAATTTTAAAATATTAAGAGTGTGTATTTTAAAATTTGCTATAAGTTGATATAATATGTAGTAATGCATATTTTAAAGGAGAAAATATTTTATGATTAGAAAAGATTTAAGAAATATAGCTATTGTGGCGCACGTAGACCACGGAAAAACAACATTAGTGGATGAAATGTTAAAATTTTCTGGAGCATATAGAGAAAACCAGGTTATAACAGAGCGCGTTATGGATTCAAATGACTTAGAAAAGGAGCGCGGTATAACAATACTTTCTAAAAATACTGCTATGAACTATAAAGGGTGCAAAATAAATGTTATAGATACACCAGGTCACGCAGATTTTGGTGGTGAGGTGGAGCGTATATTAAAAATGGTGGACGGAGTTATACTTTTAGTGGACGCTTCAGAAGGCCCTATGCCGCAAACAAGGTTTGTTACAGAAAAAGCCTTTAATTTGAATTTGAAGGTTATTATAGTTATAAATAAAATAGACAAAAAAGACGCAAGGTTGGACGAAGTGCCAGATGAAATATTAGAACTTTTCTTAGATTTAGATGCTACAGATGAGCAAATAGAAAGCCCGATACTTTTTTGTTCTGGTAGAGAGGGCACATGTTCTAATTCTAAAGATGTTAAAGGTGAAGATTTAACGGTTCTTTTTGATACAATAATTTCTCATATATCGCCACCGTCAGGAGACAGAAACAAAGATTTACAGCTTTTAATATCTGCTATAGATTATAGCGAATATGTGGGCAGAATAGCCATTGGCAGAGTGGAGAATGGGTGTGTAAAAAAGGGGCAAGAAGTTATTGTATGTGAGCATGATGGGAAATTAGAACCTTACAAAGGCAAAATAGTAAATTTATATGAAATAGGTGCTTTTGATAGAATCCCAATTGAAGAAGCGAGTGCGGGTGATATTGTGTGCATTTCCGGCATAGATAACATAACAATAGGAAACACAATTTGTTCAGTAAATAGTGTAGCTCCGCTTCCGTTTGTTAAAATAAGTGAGCCTACTGTAGAAATGACGTTTTCTGTAAATGATGGCCCGTTTGCTGGTTTGGAGGGAAAATTTGTAACCTCAAGGCATATTAAAGATAGGTTGGAAAAAGAACTTTTAAAAGATGTTTCTTTAAAGGTATCACAAGGTGATTCTAGTGAAACGTTTCACGTTTGCGGGCGCGGCGAAATGCATCTTTCAATATTAATAGAAAATATGCGTAGGCAGGGGTTTGAGCTTTTAGTTTCTAAGCCACACGTGTTATTTAAAGAGGTGGACGGCGTTAAGTGCGAGCCTTTTGAAGATGTTACAATAGACGTGCCAGAGAGCTGTTTAGGGGTGGTTATGGAAAAGATGGGGCTTAGAAAAGCGCAATTGCAGCAGATGAAAAATAAAGGCAGCAGAGTGGAACTGAATTTTTTAGCGCCATCTAGAGGTTTGTTTGGTTATAGGAACGAATTTTTAACAGACACAAAGGGTGAAGGAATAATTAGTTCTATTTTTAATTCATATAAACCTGTTATGAGCCAAATTCCTAGACGGTCTACAGGCTCGTTAGTGGCACACGAAACAGGTGAGGCAGTAACTTACGGTTTATATAATGCGCAAAGTAGAGGGCAACTTTTTATATCACCAGGCACAAATGTTTATGAAGGCATGGTTGTGGGCGTGTGCCCAAAGCAGGAAGATATAGTTGTTAATGTGTGCAAGAAAAAGCATATAACAAATATGCGAGCTTCCGGGTCGGACGACGCGTTAAAATTGGTGCCTAGGTTAAATTTTAGTTTGGAGCAATGCATAGAATTTTTGGCGGACGATGAGCTGTTGGAGGTTACGCCGCTTTCGTTAAGAATACGAAAAGAAATACTTAGCAATCAGCAGCGTGGTAAGAAAAAATAACATTGAAAAAATAAAAGAGGGAGTTTTATGAGCGCAGGTGTTGAAATGGTAGAAGATTTAGGTGACGGTTTTTTTGTTGCCACTTCTAAAGATCATAAATTTGGCACAGATGCTTTTTTGCTTTCAAAGTTTGCTAGCAACATTAAACATAAAGACGTAGTGGCGGATTTTGGCGCTGGTTGCGGTATACTTTCATTATTGGTGTATAAGCTTTATACACCGCAGAAAATATATGCATTTGATATATTAGATTCGTGCGTTTTGTTAACTAAAAAGTCTGTTTTAAATTCTAATTTGCAAGAAAAAATAATAGTGCATAAGCAGGATATAAAAAAATTAGATAGTAAAGTTTACGGTAAATTTGATAGGATAATATGTAATCCACCATATAAAGCTTTAGGCACTGGAGTTATTAGTGTTAAAGAGCAGGATAAAATTATACGGCATGAAACTGCTGTTAATGTTGAAGATATATGTTTGGCTGCGTCTCGGTTATTAAAATTTAAGGGCAGTATATATTTATGTGGGCGCGCTGAACGTTTAAGTGATGTTATTATTACTATGAGTAAATATTTTATAACGCCAAAGCGACTGCAGTTTTGTGCTAAAGATGTTTACTCTGCACCTTGGCTTTTTTTGTTAGAAGGTAGATATAGAAGTGGTAGTTTTTTGAATGTTATGCCCACAGCTGTTTTGAATGCGTAGGAAATTCTTTTGCATCTAACAGCCAATTTAGGTATATATTAATAAAGTATATTAGAGTTTTGTGGCGGTTAAATAATTTAAATTTTTATGTGGATGTTATAATATAAAACTATAGCAAGTTATTTGTTATTTAAAAAATAGAAAATTGGGTATATTAAGTTAGATGAGGAATTATGATAAATAAAGATATATTATTAATAAAAAAAGAAATTATAAATAAAAATGTATATGCGTTAACCTTTAAATGTGATGATATAGCTAAAATAGCTAAGCCTGGCCAGTTTATACATATATATTTGCCAGGTTACACTTTACGGCGCCCGTTTTCTATATGTGAAATAAAAAAAGATGGCATTAAGATAGTGTTTAATGTGCGCGGCAAAGGCACAAGAGAGATGGCTAAATGGCAAGAAGGGTTAAGTGTTAACGTTATTGGGCCACTGGGGCATGGTTTTAGTGCTATAAAAAACACAGATAGAGTGTTGCTGGTGGGCGGCGGCATGGGGTTAGCTCCGTTGTTTGAGCTATCAAAACATAAAAACGTTGTAAAAGCTTTGGCAGGCTTTGAATCTGAAAATGATATAATATTGAGCAGCTATTTTGAGAAATATTTAAATGTTACTATATGCACCACAGATGGCAGTTTTGGTGTTAAGGGTTTAGTTACAGATTTTATAAAGAAAACGGTAAGTTTGAATAATATTAATAGAATTGCAGCATGCGGCCCAAAAGCTATGCTTAAGGTGGTGGCTAATATATCTCGAGAAATAAAAGTTTTTTGCGAAATTTGTATGGAGGAGCGTATGGCTTGTGGAATTGGTGCTTGCCTTGGTTGTCATTGTAACATCATTTTAAAAGATGGCAGTTTGCAGTCGGCATATGTATGTAAAGATGGACCTGTGTTTGATGCTCTTAGTTTTTGTTTTGACTAATTTTTTATATAAAACAATTTGTATATTACAGTTAAATGTAGAGGTTATGTTTTTAGTATTATATAGATTTTTAGAGTTTTATTTTGAATTAAAATTTTAAATTTATATATGTTATATGATTTAATAAATTCAATTTTAATATGAATAGAATTTTTAATTATATTGTTTATATAATATTTATTTAATATAAAAGTATTAGAACATTCTAGAATGCCAAATTATTAATAATAAAATTGTTTTAATATTAAAATATGCTTTTAGGTTTGGTTAATGTGTGCAAATATTATATGTGAAAATGAATAACATTTTAGAGTTAAAAAATATAATTAAGTTTTGCGTAATTTTAAATTTATATATGTTATATGATTTAGTAAGTTTAATTTTAATATGAATAGAATTTTTAATTATATTGTTTATATAATATTTATTTAAT
>CAMKFY010000061.1 GCA_946411985.1 uncultured Clostridiaceae bacterium | reverse complement strand
AACACTACCTTCGCTTTCTTTCATACCTTTAAAAAGATCATATATATTAAAATCTACTATTTTAACGTTATCTTTTTTTAAAATAGCTATTTCGCCCTGCTCCAAAACGATATATTTATTTGTGTGTTTAATAAAAGCTGTAATATCGGAAGCTAAAAAATATTCACCATTGCCAATTCCTATTAATAGCGGGCTGTCTTTTCTTGTGGCGTAAATTGTGTTTTTAATATTTTTAAACATAATCCCCACCGCATACGAACCATTTAGCGTTTTTGCGGCTTTTTTTATTGCTTTTATTGGGTCGCTTGCGCTATTTGCGTAGAAATAATCTATAATAGCAGCGAGCACTTCTGTATCTGTTTGCGTTTTAAATTTGTAGCCTTTATTTTTTAACAATTCTTTTAATTCTTCATAGTTTTCTATTATGCCATTATGCACTAAAGTAACATTATTCTGCTTGTGTGGGTGTGCGTTAACATCGTTAGGTTGGCCATGTGTTGCCCATCTTGTATGGCCTATGCCACATAAACCTTTTAATGGCAACGAACTTTTTATGCAGTTTATTAAATCATTTATTTTGCCGCATTTTTTTAAAATTTTTATGTTATCTTCACTGTTGAATATAGCTATGCCAGAAGAATCATATCCGCGATATTGTAGATGCTTTAGGCCATCTAATATATATTCAGTGCAATTATTTTTACCTACATAGCCTATAATCCCGCACATGTAAATCTACTCCTCTTTATTATTTTAAAAGTTCTACTAATAGTATATTATATAATTATTATACTATTTTTTGAAGCATAATGTTACATAAAAACACACAATAAAAAATAACATTATATAGCTAAAATAGCAAGTGTTTATTTTATTTTCGCTGCATAGGCAAACAAATTCAGAAATAATGTAAAGTTTATTCAAAATAAAAAAGTTTGCAAACAAAAATATAAATATGTTTGCAAACATAGTAAATTGAGTTTTTAACATTAACTTGAAAATATGTCACCATCGTCTAAGCTATCAAGGTTATCAAATTCTTCTAACGATATTATTGGGTATATATAATGCAATATAAAAGCTATAAGTATTGCGAAAATAAAAATTAACTTTAGTTTTAATTTCATAATAGCAAATTTTCCTTTCAGATATTTTATCTATTTTACCCAGAAATTGAGTAATAATTTTTACAATTTTTTCAAGAATTAAAATATTCTGCAAATTATATTTATTAATAATATATAGGTGTTGACATATTTAATGGGTTTATTATAATATAAATAAAGTTGTGTTAGCATATGCTAACTGTAAAATTTAATATACGTCTTTCTAGTTTTTTCATTTTTGAAAAGAGGGGTGGTATATATTGAGAAGATTAAGTGATGCTAAGTTATTTGAAACTGTTTATGTTGAAAATGTTAAGGGCAGTTTAGATTTAAAGTGTAGAATAATGGAGCTTGGCATAACAAAAGGAGTTAAAATTTTAATAAAAAAGTTTGCGCCAATGGGCGGGCCTATGCAGGTTATGGTGCGTGGTTATAATTTGTGCTTAGGCAAGAGCGAAGCTAAAAATGTATTAATAGTTTAAATTTTTAATAATTTGGTGAGGTTTTCATAATAATAAAAATATAATTAAAAATTAATTTAAAATTTTATTTTAATAATTTTACTCAATGTAAATTTTAATAATTCAAGGAGATGTTAATAATAGTAAAAATAGCTTTAGTTGGGAACCCAAATTGCGGTAAAACTACGTTATTTAATAGGCTAACGGCTTCTACTCAATATGTTGGGAATTGGCCAGGGGTTACTGTGGAGAAAAAAGAGGGTTTTTTAAAGGGTAATAGGGATGTTAAAGTGGTAGATGTGCCAGGAATTTATTCTTTAACGCCATATACTAATGAGGAAATTGTTAGCAGAAATTTTTTGTTCTACAATAAACCAGATATTATTTTAAATATTGTGAGTGGCATAAATTTGGAGCGCAGTTTATATCTCACATTACAGCTTTTAGAAACCAATATACCTGTTATTGTTTGCATTACAATGATGGACAAATTCAAAAAAAATGGCGGAGCTTTAAATTTAAATAAATTAGCGCAATATTTTAATTGTAGGTTTGTGGCTTTTTGTAATTCTAGCGATGAAGATAATATTTCTATAGTTAACAATATAGTGCAAAATTTCAAATGTGGTGTTGGTTTTAAAATGCCGGGCAGAGTTTTATATTCTAGTGCTTTTGAGAAATATATTAAACACATAGAAAATATAATTTATGCTGAAGGCAAGGCGAGTGAAGATGGCCGGTTTGAAGCTATCCGGTTTTTAGAAAAAGATGAAGAATATACAAAAAAGCTTAATATAAGTGCTAATGGTTTGCTAAATATCAAATGCGTTCTCAAAAGTTTATATTCAAACTTAAATGAAGATTCTAAAAGTGTTATAATAAGCGAGAGATATTGTTTTATTAGCCGAGTGTTGCCTTTATGCGTTAAAAATGTTTGTGAAAATTTTGATATTTCCGATAAAGTAGATTCTGTTTTGCTACATAAAGTGTTTGCTATCCCAATATTTGTTTTTATTTTAGGGTTTATATATTGTTTTTGCATAAATATAGTTGGGCAACCTATTTCGCATTTAATAGATTTTTTTATTAAAGGCTCTGTTGGGTCGGTTTTGCAGAATTTTATGCAGCGCATGAATGTGTCTGGTTGGGTGGTGAGCCTTGTTGTAGACGCTGTTTTGTCGGGCGTGGGCACTGTTTTGTGTTTTGTGCCGCAGGTGTTTATGCTTTTTTTATTTTTGTCGCTTCTAGAAGATTGTGGGTATATGTCTAGGGTGGCTTTTATTTTAGATAGGTTTTTTGGCAGGTTTGGTTTGGCGGGCATTAGCGTTATATCTTTTCTAGTTTCTTCTGGTTGCGGCGTTAACGGTGTTATGGCTACAAAAACAATACGTGATGAAAATAAGCGGTTTTTAACAATGTTAACAACAACTTTTATGCCGTGTAGTGCTAAGCTTCCAATAGTGGCAGTTATATGTTCTTATGTTTTAAAGGGTTCTTTTTTATTGGTGCTTTTGGTTTATTGCCTTTGCATTGTAACTATCTTAGTGGTTTGCTTAATTTTAAAAAAATTTTGCAATTTTGAAAACAGCAGCACAGATTTTGTTATGGAGCTCGGGCCGTATAGTTTGCCAAATATTAAGAATGTGTTTTATTATGCTATTACAAATGTTAAGTCTTTTGTGGCTAAAGCGGGCAGCATAATATTTTTGGCTAGTATTTTAATATGGTTTCTATTAAATTTTGGTTTTGAAGGCGCGGGTTTTACAAAGGTTAGCCACCAATACAATTCTTTGCTTGCAGGCATTGGTAGGCTAGTGGCTCCTATTTTTTTGCCCATTGGTTTTGCAAATTGGGAGTCTGCTGTGGCTACAATTTCTGGTTTGTTTGCTAAAGAAAATGTTGTTAACACTTTTGGCGTTATTTTAAAGTCTGCTAAAAGTGTTGGCAGTTTAAATTTGCGCGAAATTTTTAGTACTAAATGTTCTGCTATGGCTTTTTTGGTGTTTAACCTGCTTTGTGCCCCTTGCGTGGCCGCAATATCTTCAGTGTTTAGGCAAACTTTAAGCGTGGCTCTAACGCTAAAAATACTTTTTCTTCAAACAATATCAGCATATATTGCCGCTTTTATTGTAAACCAAATTGGCGGGCTTATATTTAAAGAATTGAGTTTTAGTTTTTACAGTTTTCTAAGTTTTGTTGTTTTGTTTGTGATAATTTTTTTAATTTCAGCGCCAAGAAAATATATTAAAAATTAGTTGTTATTAAAAGTTTAATTTAATTTAATATGGTTTTTGGCTAGAAATTCATTTAAAAAATATTATAAAATATGGGGTGGCATTATGTTTTATGTTATTTTTAATAACATTTTTACAATAATTTTCGTTTTAATTTTAATTGTTTTGTCATATTTTTCAATAAAAAAGCTAACTACTTCAAAAAAGGAAGAGTTTGTTAAATGCTATGGCTGTTTGAAGAATTGCAATAAAAATATAAAAAAATAA
>CAMKFY010000060.1 GCA_946411985.1 uncultured Clostridiaceae bacterium | reverse complement strand
TCTTATTTTTTTCATATATATAAACTCCTCATTCAACAAATTTCATTTAATTATAACATATCATAGCATTATGTACAAGGTGGTAGGTATATATAGTTTTAGCAATATATAATTAAATATTATATATTGCTATTTAAATTTTGCTAAATACGTAAATAATTAATGCACCATTTTAAGTGCAGCCACTAAAATGGTTACACGTTAAAATATTAATGAAAAAGATTTTAAACACAAGGCTCTTATACTTTTTAACATATATTAAATTTCAAATTATATTAAAATATAAGTTTTAGTCACATAAAAACACTAAAAAAATATTTTTTAGAGCTTAAATAAAAATCATCCACATGCCATATGCTTAAACTTTTTCTAAAAAGCCACAATATCAAGGTTTACCACATTTTGTTCAAAATTTAATATGTTTATAATAACTGGTAACTAAAACTGTTTTGTAGCAAAAATCAACATAATAATTAGGCAATTAAACTTTTTGTTAATTATTTGGTTTGCAACGTTCGCTATTTTTTGCATATTACCACATTACCAAATAAATATGGCTATTAAGGTTAATTTACTAAAAACAGAATATATCTATTATTTTAAATTTTCTTTTAATCTCTTTAAGTGGCTTTTTTACTATGAACCATATTTTATTTTTTATACTAAATATTATAAATTTTGCTAATTATAACCTGCTGTAACGTTCTAATTATATAATATTAATACAATAATTAATATTCATGTTAAATCTAAAATTTGTTTATAACTTTATTACAATATTTTAAACAACTCAATTTTTGAAATTAATATTCCCTCTTGCTATAATAAACAAGCTAATATATAATACGTAATATGTAATCACTACAATGTTAATTTTATACTTAGTTTTAAAATAAATATTGAGAGGATTGTTAAAATGAGTTTCAAAAATAGCAGAATTAAAATTTTTTCTGGAAATTCAAATAAAAAATTAGCGGAATTAATAGTAAAAGAGCTCGGTTTGCAAATGGGAGATTCTGTTGTTAGCACGTTTAGCGACGGAGAAATATCGGTGTCTATACAAGAATCTGTTAGAGGTTGTGATTGTTTTGTATTACAATCTACATGCTACCCAGTAAACACCAATATTATGGAACTATTAATAATGGTGGACGCACTAAAAAGAGCTTCTGCGGGGCGAATAACAGCAGTAATACCATATTTTGGGTATGCAAGGCAAGATAGAAAAACAAAAGCGAGAGACCCGATTTCTTCAAGGCTTTGCGCAAATTTAATATCCACAGCAGGAACAGATAGAGTTCTCACAATGGATTTACATGCACCTCAAATTCAAGGTTTTTTTAACATACCTTTAGACCACCTGGTTGGTGGACCTGTTATGGTAGATTATTTTAAAAATATATTTAAAGGCAAAAAGGAAGATATCGTTGTTGTAGCGCCCGACCTTGGTTCTGTTACAAGAGCAAGAAATTTAGCAGAAAAATTAGACGTTTCTATTGCAATAGTTGAAAAAAGGCGCCAAAAAGCTAATGTGTCAGAAGTTTTAAACATAATAGGAAATGTTAAAAATAAAACTGTTATAATGGCAGACGATATGATAGACACAGCTGGCACACTTTGCGGGGCAGCAAAGGCCATAGTTGAAATAGGGCAAGCAAATGAAGTTTTCGCTTGCGCAACACATGGAGTTTTATCGGGCCCTGCAACAGAAAGAATAGAAAATTCTATTATTAAAAAGCTATTAATAAGTGACACTATTACATTACCTGAAGAAAAAAATATAGAAAAAATTGAAGTTTTAACAGTATCTAAAATATTTGCAAGGGCTATAGAGAAAATACATAACGATGAATCTGTTTCTTCTCTTTTTGAGTGAATATTAAAATGAATAATATATTTGAAATATTTAAAAGTGCGATAAAAAGTATTAAAAAGCCTAAAGTAAAAAAAATTATAGTAGGTTTGGGTAACCCATTGCCCAAATATGAAAATACAAGGCATAATGCAGGGTTTAAAGCTTTAGACGCATTAGCAAAACACTACAACATAACTTTGAAAAAGAGAAAGTTTTTATCTATTGTGGGGTATGGGCATATTGAGAATGTGGAATGCCTTTTGATGAAACCGCAAACTTATATGAACAATAGTGGCGAAGCTGTTCAAGCTGCAAAAGAATGTTATAAATTGCAGATGGAAAACGTAATAGTGTTGGTGGATGATATATCTTTCGCGCCTGGAGTTATAAAAATAAAACAAAAAGGAAGCGCAGGCACACATAATGGCCTTAAAAGTATAATATATAACACAGATGAAGAAAATTTCTGCAGAATAAAAATAGGAGTTGGCCAAAAGCCAAGCAAAAATTATGATTTAGCAAAATGGGTTATTGGAGATTTCACAAAAGAGGAAGAAAAGAAGATGAATACATCTTATGAAAAGGTTTTAGGCGCAGTAGGGTTAATAGTAACAGGTGATATACAAAAAGCTATGAATTATTACAATAAAAATTAATATTTATAAAATAAAAAAATTGGTAAACACGCCTAATTATTCTTCAAAAATATGCTAGTGCCAACAAACCTGAAAATTAGGCTATTTAACAATTATTATAAATTATTCCATATGTGGTATGCTTGTATTATGCAATGCAATGTATTGAGAAATAATAATAATAAGCTATAAGAAAATACTACTACCTAGTAGTTAGGTAGAGCAGTAATGTATTAGTTATTTCAAAATTTAATACATTAAAATTTGCATTTAAACTTATTTTTTAATTTTAATTGTTGTATGCTTAAATGTTAGGAAATTCAAATAAATTTTTAATTAGATATGACAAAATTTAAAAAACATGATTTTTATAATTTAATATGTTAGAATAACTCAAGGCATGTTGTCAAAATTTATATCTAATTAAAATGTTTACTTATAAATTATATTAGCTATTTAAACATAGACTACGCAATGTATGCATATTTTTTAAAATTAATTTTAACAAAAATTAAATTGGAACGTGATGGTTATAAAATATAATTTTTTAAATATATTATTTAAAAAGCAATATATTTCAAATGAAAATTTAAATTTGCTAATAAAATGTAATATATATAACGAAACTTTATTTAAATTAGCAGATTACAAAAGAAGAGAATATTATTCTAATTTTGTATACATACGCGGCCTAATAGAGTTTACAAACTATTGCAAAAACGATTGCTTTTATTGCGGGATTAGAAAAAGTAACACAGCGCTAACAAGGTATAGGTTAACCGAATCTGATATTTTGCGTTGTTGTGAAAATGGTTATAAATTAGGGCTTAGAACATTTGTGCTACAAGGTGGGGAAGACAATTTTTTCACAGACAACGTTATTTGTGGTATAATACGTAAAATAAAAAGAAATTTTAAAGATTGTATTATTACTTTAAGCATTGGCGAGAGGCCAGTAGAAAGTTATAAAAATTTTTTTAAAGCTGGGGCAAGCAGATATCTTTTAAGGCAAGAAACAGCAGATATAAACCACTACAAAAAGTTGCATCCTTCGAATATGTATTTAGAAAACAGGAAAAGGTGCCTTTTAAATTTAAAAGAAATAGGTTTTTCTGTTGGAGCAGGTTTTTTAGTTGGCTCTCCATTTCAAACAATAGAAAATATAATAAAAGATTTAAGATTTTTACAAAAATTAAAACCCGATATGATAGGAATTGGCCCTTTTATACCCCAAGAAAACACACCATTCGCTAATTTTAAAGGAGGGAATATAGAGTTAACATTAAAGTTGTTAGCAATATTGCGACTTATATTCCCGCATGCTTTAATGCCAGCAACAACAGCTCTTTTTTCTTTGAATGAAAATATATTAAAAAAATCATTAAATGCGGGAGCTAATGTTTTAATGACAAATATAACTACAAAAAAATATAGGAACCTCTATAATATATATAACAACAAATATAGGAGAAAAGAAAAAACTTTAAAAAAATTGAAGAAAAATATATATCTAGCAGGCTACAAATTTAAAGTTTCAACAGGAAATGTTAATAGCACAAAACTGTAATGCAATTTGATATAATTTGCTTTATATTATAAAATAGTTAGAGTTATATTTGATAACTAAAAACAATAAATAATATATAAAATTTAAAGGTTTAACAAAAAAATAATATAGCACAAAATTACAATGCACTTTATATAATTTGCTTTATATTATATTATAAAATAGTTAGAGTTATATTTGATAACTAAAAACAATAAATAATAT
>CAMKFY010000059.1 GCA_946411985.1 uncultured Clostridiaceae bacterium | reverse complement strand
AAAACAATAGATAACGGAAGATAGAAAGACTTAGGGTTTATAGTAACATACGCTTCAAATGAAGATTACCCTGCAAATACCGTAATATTTCAAAGCATCCCTGTAAATACTGTTGTTAAGAAGAACTTTAGCCCGGTTAAAATAACTGTGAGCCTTGGCAGCAATATTAAAAATGTTGTAATTCCAAATGTGGTTGGCATGCCCCTTTCCAAAGCTGAATCTAAGCTTCGCAGTGCTGGTTTTAGTAATATTAATTTTAGTGTGCGAGATTACGTTGAAGGCGAAGCTGCAAATACTGTGTTGGCTATTTCGCCAAATTCTAAAAGGGAGATACCTGTAGACACCGAAATAACGTTATTTTATTGTGAGGACGGTGCTGCGCAGCAGAAAAGCAATATGGCAAATGTGCCGAGCGTGGTTGGTTTAAATTTGAAAAATGCTGAGTTAGCTTTAACTTCTGCTGGCTTTAATGTAGCTGTTAAAAAGGTGAGTTTGCCCGATAAACCTTTCGGTGTTATAGTAGATCAGAGTAAAAAAGATAGCGCGGAGCTTGGCTCCACTGTTGAAATAACATTTAATGAGAAAAGGGAAGAGGTTGTAGATTTGCCGTTAATGGCAGACGTGGTAGTTAAAGATTCTTTTGATGTTATTGTTGTAGATAAGGCTAGTGGCCGTATAATGAAAGAAGAAAGCTATTACAATTTGCATAAAAACAGTAAAATAAATATTAAAGTTCCGTTAGATTCCGATTTTACCTATATAGTTAGAGTTAAAAATAGAGATACTCAAAAGGTGGCAGATTATGCTGTTATAACAGGAAATAGAGCTAATAATAAAATTAACATTAGCAGTAAGCCTTCCGCTTTTCGTAGCATAATGGTAGCTCAAAATAGCGCGTCTCTTGCGTCTCCACAGGGTTTAGCGACTAATGTTCCTGGCGTTCCTCAAAATAGTGGGGCTGCTAAAAAAAGTGTAAAAGATGGCGGGCATTATTCTTCTAATGAGGTTAATAGTGTTGCACAAACTAATAGTAAGGCTAGCTCTGCGGCGGCTAGCAGCAGTAGTGTTGAAGTTAAAAAAAGCAGTAGTTCTTCTAGTGCAGCTAGTGCGGCAAGCAGTAGTGGTGTTGGTTATATAAGTAATGATGAAGATGATTTCTTTATTTTAAATTAATAAATTAATAAAATTAATAGCTACCGAACTTAAGTTGCACGGTAGCTATTTTATTTTTTAATTTAATTTTGTTCTTTTTTTACTTTAAATATTAGTCTTAGTAGAGGCGAAAAAAATTTTGGGCTTTTAATTACAACAATTTTCATAATTTTAGGCAACTCCTTTTTAAATATGTTTTAAGTGTAAATTATTTAAATATTTACTCTTTTTTTATTTGAATTTATAACTGTATACAAAATATAATATGAAAAAAATATTAATATTGTGCATATACACCTCAAAAATATAATACAAATTCAGTAAGAGGTGTGTTTAAATGTGTAAAGAAATAAAAAAAAGAGATAAAAGAGATTCTGGATTGTTTATTCGAGTTTTTATATTCCAAGTTTTTGTTTGCGCGCTTACTTTTCTGTTTTTTTTTATTCTTAAAGTTATAGCTCCAAGTAGATATTTAATTGTTAGTGATAGTTTAAAATATGCTATGAAAGGTTCAAATGTTCGTGAAGGGTTTAATAATGTTTGCTTTAATTTGAGAAAATTTTTTAGTAATGCAAGTAATACATTTTTTATTGAGCCTGGCACAAATATGCCTGCAAACGAGCATATAAAAACCTTAGCAGAAAATAATATTGTTAAAGATGAATGTTTTAACCATGAAGATATTTATAATCCTGAAATAGAGAATTTTAATAAAATTAATATTGAAACTGAAAATAACAAAGATAGTAATAAACAGGCTAATGAGGCAGATGCAAAAACTGAAAAAAAAACTAACCAACTCCAAGCCAAACAGCCAAGGGCTGAACAACCAACGGCTGAACAACCAACGGCTGAACAGCCAAAAGCCGAAAAGCCAAAAGCTAAGCAGCCACCGGCTGAACAACCAAAAGCCGAACAACCTAAAATTGAACCACCTAAAAAAGAAAAGTTAGAGTTTAAATATCCGTTGAAAGGCAAAATATCTTCCGGTTATGGTGAACGGGAAAATCCGCTTAAAAAAGGTGAAAAAGATTTTCATCATGGCGTGGATATTTTAGTTAAAAAAGGCACACCAATTTTTGCAGTTGCAGACGGCGTTGTAAGCGAAGTTTCTAAATCTGCTAAATCGGGCAATTTTATATTTATAAAACACGAAAACAACTACGAAACTCTATACGCACATTGTGACAAAATATTAGTGCCAAAAGGCAAAAATATAAAGCAAGGTGACAAAATAGCAGATTCAGGGCAAACAGGCAACGTTTCAGGGCCACATCTGCATTTTGGCGTTAAAAAAGATGGAAAATGGATAAACCCTAAAGACATATTGCCAAATCTTAAGTGAAATAAATTATGCTTAAATTTGAAATTTTTGGTGTAAAATTTAAAATATCGTTCCTGTTCGTATGCTTTATAGCATGGATGCTCCTGAATAACCAATATAACATAACTCAAATTTACATATCTTCTGCGCTGCTTCATGAATGCTTACACATACTCACACTAACAGCGTTCTCTTCTAGTTTGAAAGAAATAAAACTCGAACTCTGCGGTGTAACTATAAAAACATATAAAAAGCTGCCAAATTTTGAAGAATTAATTGTGCTCGCTTCCGGATGCTTTGGGAATTTTGCGCTATTTCTATTATTTACTACGCTAAAATTAAAAACAGCTGCTGCCGTTAATTTAATAATTTTTATATTTAACATATTGCCGCACGAAAAATTAGACGGCGGACAAATACTTTCTAAAATCTTGAGTTTATTTGTAAGCAGTTATGTGAGCTTTAAAATAATTAGAGTTACAACAACACTCACCACAATAGCCATAGTATCAACCGCTATATTTGTTATAATATATTTTAAAAATTTTGCTTTTCTACTTGGCTTTATATTTTTTACGCTGTCCTTTATGCTTAATGCTTAATGGCGAAGAGAGAGGGATTCGAACCCCCGGTATTGCAAACAATACACATGAACTCCAGTCATGCGCCTTAAACCAACTCGGCCATCTCTCCATTCTCGTTAAGAGTATTGTACTACTAAAACTTAGGTTGTGTCAATAGATATTAATAAAACTTGTTAAAAAAATTTTTATGTGATACAATATAGTTGGGTGGCCGGTAGTGGTTTAAGTTTTATAAATTAATGAATATAAGTTTAATTTAGTAAGTTATATATTATATTTTTAGTAACAGGTTGATGTGTTAGTTTATGGTATATGTTAGTTTTGCTATGCAATATTTATTTCAGTTTGATATGTTAAAATACTATATGAAGTCTAATATTTCACTTTTAGCAGTTGTGGTTGTTATGCTTTTTAGCCTGCCTTTTCACGAGTTTGCGCATGCTTATGTTGCAAATTTTTTGGGTGACAGTACGGCTAAGGACAGGGGCAGGTTAACGTTAAACCCGTTTAGGCATTTAAATTTGCTTGGCGTGCTATCTATCTTTCTGTTTGGATTTGGTTGGGCAAACCCTGTTCCAATAAATATTTATAATTTTAAATACCCAAAAAGGTATATGGCATATGTGGCTGTGGCTGGGCCTGTTTCAAATATTGTTCTAGCTATTTTTGCTGTGCTTTTCACGCGAGTGTTTGGTGTGTTTTTTTTAAGTATTAAAAACCCTGTTATGTTAGATTTTTTTAGGTATTTTTTTAGATTTTTTATTACAATAAACGTTGGGCTTTTTGTGTTTAATTTAATACCTATACCGCCGTTAGATGGATCTCGTGTGTTTATGTATTTTTTGCCAGATAGGTTATATTTGCTTGTTACGCGTTATGAAATTTTTGGCACTTTTTTTATAATGTTTTTACTATATAAAGGGTATTTATATAAAACAATTGTTAATGTCACATTGGCCATATTAGGAGTTTTAGGTAATTTATGGTTTTTGTTTTAACAGAATTTTAGAATTTTCAATATAATGGTTATGAGATTTTAATTTTGTGAATATATTTCGCTTTTTTAGGCAAAACTAGATTTAGTTGGTTTGTGTGTTTTTTCAAGTTATATTTTTGGTGGATTTTTTATGTTGGTTGCTTTAATATTGCTTATAATTGTGGTTATTGGTTTAATAAGGTTAAAGTTTGAGTTTTATTACACAGTTGGCAGTGGTGTTAACCTAAAATTAAAGATATTATTTTTAAATTTTAAGTTATACCCTAAATCGCTAGCAAAGAAAAAGGTGAGGAGTTATAATGTTAAAGCTAAGCAACCTAACGAAAGGAAAGATGAAGATGGCGGCAAGAAAAAGCGTAACATTTTAAAGAATATTCGCATGGCTAAAATATTTATTGAGCCTATCCCAAATTTGTTGAAATTTTTAAATAAAGGGTTTAATATACATCACTTTAGTGTTAATATAAACATATCTGGTGCTAATGCTAAAGACGTTGCAATGAACTATGCTAGGGTTTGTGGTGTTTTTAGCGCATTGTTTACTTACATTTTCTCTGTTTGCAAATTTAATAAGAAAAGTATTAAAATAAAGCCAGACTTTATAGGTGAAC
>CAMKFY010000058.1 GCA_946411985.1 uncultured Clostridiaceae bacterium | reverse complement strand
TATGGCGAATTAATAACAAAAGATATTATAAATTTTTTAGATATGCTTAATTTAACATAAAGCATAGGGTATGGGGGAGCTTTTTTATGGAGGTTAAAATTGCTGCACAGCAAAAAATATTAGACTATTTTAATAAAATATTGGCTAACAATGTTGTATTTCATGCATATTTTTTTTATGGCAATGAAGGAGTTGGCAAAAAGACCTTGGCGCGGTTTTTAGCTAAATCTATTTTATGCATTGGCGTTAATAAACCTTGCGGTGTTTGCAATAGCTGCCGAAAATTTTCAAATTCTACGCATCCAGACTATGTTGAGCTTGGCGATGAGCTTGGCGTAAAGCAAAGCTTTAGCATAAAAGAGGCTAGGGGTATGTTGGAACAGGCTTTTTTTATGGCAAATGATGGGGAATATAAAATATTTCTTTTAAAAGATGTAGATACATTATTACCTAGCGCGGCAAATAGTTTATTAAAGCTAATAGAGAGCCCGCCAGATAACGTTGTGTTTTTGTTAACTGCTAACAATAAGCATAAGGCACTTCCAACAATAGTTTCGCGGTGCATACAAATTTTTGTAGGGCAGGCTAGTAGGTTGGAGTGTGAGGTATATTTTAAAAGTTTAAGTTTAAACGGTAGCAGCAAAGATATAATAAATTTAAGTCAAGGCAGTATAGGTAAACTTATTTTTTACGCTAACACAGAAGAAGGCAAACTAATATTTAATATATCTGAAAAGTTAAAATTAGCGTATATAAATAATAATGAGTTCTTATTTTTATATACATTGCAAAGAGTGGAAAAAGATGTGGTATTAGTTTTAAAAATTTTAGATTGCCTATTGGCGCAGTTTTTACTTTTACTAGAATGCAATATAAATAAGCATAATAGTTTGAAAGATACTAATATATCAAAGTTTTGTTCTGTTTTAAATAACATTTTAAACGCAATAAAAGCTTTGAAAAGCATGGGTAATGTTGCAATTTGCATTTCAAAGCTATGTTGTGATATTTTTGGTTAATATTAAATTTAATTTTGTGGGGCGGCTAAAATAGGCGCCTCTATTTTTTGCGCTATTGGTGGCGCGGCAGTTGACGTGCCTGGCAAGTTTACGGGCGCAGTAGCTGGCGCAACTACTTTGGGCATGCTGTCCTCCTTTTTAGGCGGCGGTGTTGGTGGTGTTGGCGTGCTCGGTGGAGGGGTTGTAGCAGGTGGCGGGGCAGGAGTGTTTGTTTGTGGGGTGTTAGTTGGGTGCGTGCTGCTCGGTTGTGCAGGCGTTGATGCCGGTGGAGCGGTGCTTTGTGGCGCAGCAGTTGGAGCAGGGTTTGTAGCAGCAGGTGGCGTAGCTGGGGTGTTGTTTTGTTGTGGCGGTGACGGTTGATTGTTGGGTAGCGCAGCGTCCGGCGTAGCTATAGCTGCTGGAGTGTTATTTTTTGGGCTTGGCGCAGCTTCCGTATCTTTCTTAGTGTTATATGTGCTATAAAAATTTTTTGTTTTCACCACTTTCCCTTCTTTTGTTATTGTGTATTTTGTTAACACTTTAAGTATGTTGTTTGAATCGCTAATAGTTTCACTTTGCAATTTGCCTCTATAACCTTCGTCTGTGCCTAAAATTTTCGCTGTAACCGAGTTGTTAGTGGTAGTCGTTACAATTTTTATAGGGTTGGAAAATGTATTTTGAAATTTAAAATCGGTGCCTCCGCTGTCAAACGTTGCGTCTTTGCCAGGCGGCAAGTATGGCGCAAGCCTGGTATGCCCAGCTCTTACAAAGTTCGCAACGCCTGCCTGTGTTGCCCCTCCAAATATGGTGCTGCTAACTTGGCATATGCCACCGCCTACGCCACTGGAAACTTTACCATTAATATAAGTTGGAGCCTCTTTATAGCCACTTAAATTTCCTGCTTTTTTTCCAAAAGAAAACCATTCGCCCGGGAGTAATACTGTGCCGTTTATTGCATTAGCAGCTAGTTTTATGTTTTCGTTTCTGTTCCTTACCTTTTCATTTTTAGAATTTGAGAAATATGTGGTGCAACTGCCCAAAATGTTTGGTGTTTTAATATTTTTAATATCGTTCTCTATATCTTTTGTAGTTTTGGACGGTTTTTTTGTTTGTAGTGGCAGGGTATATTCGCCTTTTTTTGGGTTTTTAACCACCTGTTTTGCTTTATTCAAATCTAAATTAACGCCTTGCTTTTCTTTTTCGCATACCCTTTCACCGTTTACTATAGAAAGAGAAGCATCTTTAACTGGTGTGTCTACTTCCTTTTTTATTTCCTCTAGGTTTATTGTGGAAATATCTTGCACCAATTCTTGAGATTCGGCGTTTATAGATTTAAAATTACCATTTTTCAAGCATTCCATAAATTCTGGGCTATGTAAAAAATCTTTAATAATATGTACAGTGCCTTTTATATCTATTTGTTTGCCAGACATGCCAGATTGTACATTAAGTTTGTCTTCTTCTCTTTTATATTTAAACTTCGTTGGCTCTATCTTGGTTTTCTCACTGAAATATTTAATTATTTCTTCTAATTTTTTTTCGTTATATTTTAGCGTTGGCGCATATTTTTCGTTGTTATCTTTAGATTTACCAAAATGGAAAATTTCACCAGCCTGGAAATGCCCACCTATATCTTTTAAATTAACACGAAAACTTTTTCCTTCAAAGTGCACATTTATTGTATATTTATCTACTAAAGGATTTATTTTACTGCTAACAAAATTCTCTACGTCTTTATGATTCATATTTTTTAAGCTATAATTCAAAAAATACGAATCTCCTAGTCTAGAATTTTTATAAACAGCGTTAAATGCGAACACAAAAATTAGTGCACTAAAAATTCCTATTGCCATAGCTATTAAAACCTTGCGCAGAACCACATTTTTAATCATTTTTTGTATATTAGCCTCCAATTCTTAAATATGCTATAACTATTTGTTATAATTTAATTGTAGTCTTACTTTTTTACACTTAATCGCAATTAAATGTTAAATGAGGTTTTTTGCGTAACTTATTATATTTGCTTTTAATATGATATTCTTTTTCTTTTCCGTTTGGAGTAAACACCTGCACTTTAACGTCTACCGATACACTGTTATAAGACTCTTCCAATATAGTGGCTGGAAATATTTTTACACTAAAATCTTTAGTTTTCCTGCCCAATATTTTCACCGTAACAGAGCTGTTCGTGGCTTCAGCTTCAATTTTTATTGGGTAGCCTGTTAAGTTTACAAATTTTAAATCTTTCAAATTGGTTTCGTACGCAGCGTCAAGGCCTCGTTTCACATAGCCCACCTCCCTGCTATGTGGGTGCCTTTCGGTTATCTTTATGTCTGGAATGCGGAGCAGTGCGTTATAAAGTGTGGAAGACACCTGACACATGCCACCACCTACTCCAGCATCCATACCACTTGGCGTCATACTGGCTGCTTGTTTGTATGCTTTATACCTATCTCTATATTTCCATGCATATTTGTGGAATGAAAATTCGCTATTTGGCATTACTTTTATGTCGTTTATATATTGTGCTGCCTTTTTTACGTTGTGGAGCCTGTTTGGTTCCTTTAACTCTTCGGTGTCTATTTTAGTTACGTAACAGGAAAGCGGCATATAATCTTCACTATATTTTTGGGTTAAAGATGATTCGTTTATATCAATTTTCTGGCTCTCCTTTTTGCTTTTACTATTTGTTATATATTCGGTGTCGTTTAAATTTTTTATGTTTTTTAGCTTTTTTCTATTGTATATTTTTTTATTATTATATGCTATAGGCATCTGTTGTGATGCTTTTTTACTACATATCACCTTTGTGGTTACTGCTATAGCTACTGCTAGCACTATAATTTCAATTATTATTCTACTTGGGAACGATCTCCTACCTGTTTTACTATACTTACCATTATATTTAAAGTTCTTCAAATTTAAAACCCTTTCTTTACTTTATTTTATTTATGTAAGTATATAAACAAGTCTAATTTTTTATTATATAGATTTTTCACTTTAACATGCAAAATATAAACAATAAGCGTGTTATTCTTCGCAAGAACTACAATTTGCGCTAAAACTTTCACCTAAAGTTTCTTCTACGTTTAAATTATTATTTTTGCAGTAGTTTAAAAGAGCAGCTTTTATGGCTTGTTCGGCTAACACAGAACAATGAATTTTTACATCTGGTAAGCCACCCAAAGCTTTAACAACGTCTTCATTTTTAAGCTTTGCTGCTTCTTTAATAGATTTGCCCTTAATAAGTTCTGTGGCTTTAGAACTTGTGGCTACAGCAGAGCCGCACCCGAAGGTTTTAAATTTTATGTCTTTTATAATATTGTCTTCAATTTTTAAATACATGCGCATAATATCACCACATCTTGCATTGCCAACTTCGCCTATAGCGTTTGCATCTTCAATTTCGCCAACATTTCTAGGGTTCATAAAATGATCCATTACCTCTTTTGTGTATTCCATTGCCATAAGAACACCTCCTTAAAATTTTTACTATGGCCATATGGGGGAAATTTTTCTAAGCTTTTCTACAGATTTTATTATTGCTTCTAATATATATTCTATTTCTTCTTGTGTGTTGTTTTCACTAAGGCTAATTCGCAGTGAACCGTGTGCTAACTCTGGTTCTTTTCCTATTGCAAGAAGCACGTGTGAAGGCTCAAGCGAATTTGAAGTGCAAG
>CAMKFY010000057.1 GCA_946411985.1 uncultured Clostridiaceae bacterium | reverse complement strand
CTTTGCCACCATATAAGCGAAATATAAACACTGTTTTCCAAAGATATGCACTGTTCCCACATCTTAACGTTTTTGATAATATTGCATTTGGCCTTAAAATTAAAAAAACCCCTAAAGATGAAATAAAAAAAAGGGTGCTTAACATATTAAAAATAGTAAACCTTGAAGGGTTCTGTAAAAGAAGAATTTCGCAGCTTTCTGGCGGCCAACAGCAAAGAATAGCTATGGCACGAGCTCTTGTGAATAGGCCTAAGGTGTTGCTTTTAGACGAACCCCTTTCCGCGTTAGATTTAAACCTTAGAAAAGAAATGCAATTTGAACTAAAAGAAATGCAACAAAATTTAAACACCACGTTTATATATGTAACCCACGACCAAGAAGAGGCGCTAACAATGAGCGACACCGTTGTGGTTATAAACGAGGGCAAAGTGCAACAAATAGGGACGCCGCAACAAATATATAACGAACCAAAAAATGCATTTGTTGCTGATTTTATAGGGCAAAGCAACATTTTAAACGGCACAATGCTGGAAGATTTTAAGGTTTGCTTTGCAGACATAGTTTTTGATTGCGTAGATAGTGGGTTTGAAAAAAACCAACCAGTAGACGTTGTTATTCGCCCAGAAGATATACAAATAACAAACGAAGAAACCTCAAAAATTGTGGGCACAGTAGACACTGTTGTGTTTAAAGGAGCTCACTTTGAAATAGAAATATTTGCGCGTAATGTGTATTGGCTTGTGCACACAACAAAATATCACGAAAAAGGCAAGCGAGTGAGCCTTAGCTTTTCACCAAACGACATACATATTATGGCCAAACTGTTTAAACAATCTACAAATATAATAACAGCTACCGTGTTAGAAAACAACACAATAAACTTTTTGGGTGTTAATTTTCAAAAATCTGATGTTTTTTCTGCGCCAAACTCTAAAATAAAGCTTTTAATACCACCAGAAAGCATAAGCCTCGTTTCTTGTGATGCTGCCGATTTGAGCCTGTCTTTAGATTCTATAATATATAAAGGGGCTTACAACGAAATGTATTTCTATTATGAAGATGAATTTGAAAATGAAGGCTATATATTGGTGCACTCCCAAAATGAAGAAGAGGTAGGCACTAAAATAGGTTTAAAATTTAATTTTAATGATATAGAGGTGTTAGAATGAAAAAACTAATTAGCTTTATGCCATATTGTATATGGATGGCACTTTTTGTTGTAGCGCCTACTTTAATTGTTGTTTGCTTTGGCTTTTTAAATGAAAACTATAGCTTAACACTGGAAAATATTCTTAAAATAGGTGGATATTTTAAAATAATAGTGAAATCTTTAATTTTTACAACAATTGCCACTGCAGTTTGCCTTATTATAGCCTACCCGTTCTCATATTTTTTGAGCAAAGTTAAAAATAATATATTAAAAAAATTTTGCATAGTGTTAATAACAATACCAATGTGGACAAATTTACTTCTTAGAACATATTCTTGGATGACTATATTAGAAAAGAATGGGCTTTTAAACGGCATACTAAAAATATTTAATATTGGGCCAATTAGAATTATAAATACACCTATAGCAATAATATTAGTTATGGCATATGACTTTCTGCCCTTTATGATAATGCCCATATATTCTGCAATAAGTAAAATAGACACTAATATAATAGAAGCAAGTGAAGACCTTGGAGCTAACAAAATAAAAACTCTTAAATTTATAATATTACCGCTTTCCACTTCTGGTATAATATCTGGTGTATCTATTGTATTTGTGTCTTGCGCTTGCTCCTTTTTAATACCAAGGCTTTTAGGAGGCGGTTCTAACGTTTTAATAGGCGAACTTATAGAATCGCAATTTATGGGAACAATATATAACCCGTGGTTTGGCTCTGCTCTGGCCACATTTTTTATGTTTTTAATTGTTATAATAATGGCAATATCTAATAGGTTTAAAAAAAATGAGACGGAGAATTTAGTTGTATGACAGAAAAAATAATATCTAAAATATGCTTTTTCTTTGTTTTTTTATTTCTATATACCCCAATAATAATAGTTATGATTTTTGCGTTTAACACAACAAAATCTAAAATTGTTTTTAGCGGGTTCACTTTTAAATGGTTTTTTGAACTTTTTAAAGATAAAGCTGTGCTTTGCGCATTCTTTAACTCCTTAACACTAGGCATAATATCTTGCATCCTATCTACAATAATTGGAACTTTGGCTTCACTACACATAACAAAGTTTAAAAAAGAAAAACAATACTTTTTTACAAACTTAAACTATATACCAATTATTAACTCCGATGTTATAACAGGAATATCTTTAATGCTTATTTTAAAGTTTATATTAAATATTGTTAATGGAGAATTTGGATTTTTCACCGTTTTAGTATCGCATATAACAATAAGCATGCCGTATGTTGTGCTTACAATACTGCCCAAAATAAAAAGCATAGACCCAAACATTTTAGATGCAGCGTTAGACCTTGGCTGCTCACCTTTAGTTACACTTTTTAAGGTTACAATACCAAGCATAGCACCATACCTTGCAAGTGCCCTTATTATGGCGTTTTCTGTGTCTTTTGATGACTTTACTGTGTCTTATTTTACAACAGGCGCTTCTTTTCAAACGCTGCCTGTTCTTATATATTCAATGGTGCGCAGAAGGATAACGCCAAAAATAAATGCACTTTTCACTTTAATTTTTATATTGGCGCTTTTAATACTTATATTTGTTAACGTTTTAAACTTTGATGGCAGAAATTCTAAGAAAAAATTCTCACAATAGTGTGCACTGCAGTTAAATTTATATAATATTAATTTTAACGTTGTTATATAAAATAACTATTTATTAAAATTATTTCATATTTGCAAAAAAATTAAAAATGATAAAATACAATATGAAATTATTAGGTTATATTAAGCAAGCATAGTATTCCGCGTTTAGGTATTAGAATATTTAGTGCTTAAAATTAGGAAAAGCAATAATTTTTATATTGGCGCTTTTAATACTTATATTTGTTAACGTTTTAAACTTTGATGGCAGAAATTCTAAGAAAAAATTCTCACAATAGTGTGCACTGCAGTTAAATTTATATAATATTAATTTTAACGTTGTTATATAAAATAACTATTTATTAAAATTATTTCATATTTGCAAAAAAATTAAAAATGATAAAATACAATATGAAATTATTAGGTTATATTAAGCAAGCATAGTATTCCGCGTTTAGGTATTAGAATATTTAGTGCTTAAAATTGGAGAAAGCAATGAAAAAACTATTTTTCATAATACCACTTATAATAATATTTATTGTGTTATTGTGTTTAAAATTGAAGTTATCTAAAAAAAATTTTAAAAACGGTGAAATTAGAATATTTTGCTGGGGTCAATATATAGCTGACGGGTCTGACGGGTCTTTGAATATATTAGAAGCATTCGAAAAAGAAGAAAATATAAATGTAGCAGCATTTAACACATTTGACTCAGCAGAGCAGATGTATGCTAAACTTAAAAATGGTAATTGTAATTACGACGTTGTATTTTCAAGTGACTATATGATTAAAAGGTTAATAAACGAAAACCTAATACAAAAAATTGACACGCAAAAACTTAAAAACTATGAAAATATAAACCAAAATTTTAAAGGCAGCGTTTTAGGTTATGATAAATATGACGAATATAGCATACCATATAGCTGGGGTCATATGGCTATTACATATAACAGCAAATTAATAAAATTGCTAACAGGAATAGACGCTGAAAAGGTGGTAACAGGTTGGGAAGCTCTTTTTAACCCCCTATTAAACCAAGAAGTATTAATGTTTATAAATAGCAGGGATAGCTTTTCAATAGCACAAAAACTGCTTGGCAACTCTTTAAATACGCAAAATAAGGAACATATATTAAGCGCTTCAAATGTTCTTAAAAAACAGCGTAAAATAGTGCAGGCATACGTTATGGATGAAATGTTTGATAAAATGGAAAGCGGCTCCGCGCTTATATCTCCAGCGTACTCTGGCGATATAATAAGTATGATGAAAAATAATAAAGATTTAAAATACTGTTTCCCAAAACAAGGTTCTAACATTTTTGTGGACGCTGTATGCATACCTAAAAACGCAAAAAACAAAGATAATGCATTGAAATTTATAGATTTTCTGTGTAGAGGCGATGTTGCTTTAGAAAATGCTATGTTTATAAACTACTCCACCCCAAACAAGAAAGCATATGAAATGCTACCTAACGAACTGAAAAATAATAAAATAGCATACCCGCCATACGAAATAATTAAAAAATGTGAAGCGCATATGCCACTAACAAAAGAAAACACAGCGCTAATTGAAACGCTATGGGCAAATATACGAAATTAATTATCTTTTCAATTAAATAGCTAAGCAATGCAATCTATAAAATAGAATGCACTGCTTAACACAAAACTATTTAAACCTTATTAAACACTACTGCTTATTGAGCTCATAGAATAATTTATCTGCCACTTGCTCTACTTGCCCTTTGGGTATACCCGAATTCTTCCACTAAATGTTCCATTAACTCTATTTTGAAAAAATTACCCATGGATTTTTTTTTCGAACTCCTTCACAGCTTCATTCACTTGGTCTGCTTTAAACCAGCATTTTTTCACCAAATATTTCTTTAATTCTGTTTTAGAAAATTTACCACTATCTATACAACTCCTAACTGCTTCTTCTGTTTGCGCTTTCCAAACATTTGGTTCTTCTTTTTCTAACTTCTCCACAGCTTTTTTCACTTGGTCTTTTGTGAACCCGTATTCTTCCACTAAACGTTTCATTAAACCTATCTTAGAAAAACAAACATAATCCAATTTGAGAACACGCTTAGCTTCCTGTAATGCCTGATCAATCCAAATATTTTCATTTTCTTTTTCTAAACTATTTACAGCTTTGTTCACTTGACCTTCTGTGAACTTGCATCCTTCCACTAAATATTTCACTAAAACTGTTTTAGGGAAACAAAACTCACCCCCCCATTTAAGCATACGTTTAGCTGCCTTTAATGCCTGATCACTCCAAATATTTTCATTTCCTTTTTCTAACTTTTCCACAGCTTGCTCTGCTTGAGGTTCTTCAAATTTACGTACACCTACCAGTTCTTCTATTACAGCTTTTCT
>CAMKFY010000056.1 GCA_946411985.1 uncultured Clostridiaceae bacterium | reverse complement strand
TATTTGAAATATTAGAAAACTTTAATATAATATAATAAAATATAAAAAATTATATTTAAGAGGGTAGTTAAATGAACAATATAAATTCAAATAACAACAGTGCAGCAAGCACCATATCATCTTTGTTAAAAGATAACATATCCAATATTATATTTTGTGTGATAACTATTATATTAGCTTTTATTGCTATTAAAGCATTGAAAAAGTTTATAGACATCGCATTTGAAAAATCTAACCTTAAAAACTCAATATTCCCTAACGTACTAAAAAAAATTGTAAAATATGTAATTATTTTCGTTGCTATAATATTAATGCTAAGCAAATTTAACATACCGCTTACAGCCGTATTTGTTATAATATCTTCTGCTATAATGGGGCTTGGCATAGCTTTAAAAGACTTTGTATCTAATATTGCAAAGAGTATACAAATAAAACTAACTCATCCGTTTGTTATAGGTGACGTGATAGAGGTAGACTCCAAAAAAGGATGTGTTAAAAAAATAAGCTACACTCATACGCATATTATAACTAAAGATAATACATATATATTGGTGCCAAATTTTCTAATTTCAGATAAGAGCATAATTAAATATTCACAGCATGAGCCACTATAACTAAAATGTATTTGTCTTCGTTATACTATTAATATGCCATATATTTTCCGCGTACTCCATAACCGATCTATCGGAACTAAAATGCCCAGCAGCGCACAAATTAGCAAAACATTTACCATAAAATTTTAGATTATTTCTAAAATCTTCGTTAACTTTTAATTTTGATTTAATAAAACTTTCAAAATCTGCTAATATAAAATATTGGTCTGGCTTGTGCCATGCGGCGCCTTTTAATATAGAATCTTTAAGCTCTGAAAATATATTCTTATCACCTAACAGACCAGAATCTAATGCGTCTAACACCTGTTTTATGTTATTATTTTCTTTATATATTTTTAGTGGGTTATAACTTTCCTGTAAAATTCGTAATTGTTCTACGTTATTTCCAAATATATAGTTATTGCCTTGCCCAGCTTGATCAAAAATTTCTATATTCGCCCCATCATACGTGCCAAGGGTTACTGCGCCGTTTAACATAAACTTCATATTTCCTGTTCCAGAAGCTTCCGTGCCTGCTGTGGATATTTGTTCAGATACATCTGATGCTGGTATTATATTTTCTGCATATGAAACGTCGTAATTTGAAATAAATATTATATTAATAATATCAGATATAGTCTTATCTCTCTTGATTAGGTTTGATACACTATTTATTAGCTTTATTATTAATTTTGCACGTCTATATGTTGGCGCAGCCTTGCCACCAAATATAAATGTGGTGGGCGTAAAATTTTTTATAACTCCACTTTTAATATTAAAATATATGTGTAGTATAGCTAAAATATTTAAAAGCTGCCTTTTATATTCATGTATTCTTTTAATATGCACATCAAAAATAGTATTGGTGTTTATATTAAGCCCTTCTTTTAATTTTATGTAGTCTGCTAACTGCGCTTTCTTTTTTTGCTTTATATTTATAAACTCTTTTATTAAATTAGGAGTTTTACCTATCACTTTCAAATTTTCTAGCATATTTAAATCTTTAATCCAGCCATCTGAGTTTAAAAGTTCGGTTATAAATTTTGAAAGTTCAGGATTACATAAAAGCAGCCACCTTCTCTGAGTTATCCCGTTTGTTACATTTTTAAAACGTTCAGGATATATGTTATACCACTGACTCAAACAGCTATTTTTTAATATATTTGTATGTATGTTAGATACGCCATTCGTGCATGATGACGCATATACAGCTAAATTAGCCATATGCACATATCCGTCTTTTATTATGTTTGCAGTTTTAATAACATCTTTTTTAACATTTAAAAGCTTCATATCGTTATAAAACTCGTGCTGTATTTTTAATATATATTCATAAACGTTAGGTATAACATCTTTAACCAAATCTTCTGCCCATTTTTCTAAAGCTTCAGACATTACTGTATGATTGGTATATGCAAACACCTTTCTCGCTATGCTAAATGCAACTTTAAAGTCTATAGATTCGTTTTCACAAAGAAGCCTAACAAGCTCTGCTATAGATATAACAGGGTGTGTGTCATTTAACTGAATTGATACTTTATTTGAAAAACAGCTAAAATTTGCGCCATTAACTAACTTATACCTTCTTATTATATCTTGCAGCGAAGCACTACAAAAAAAATATTGCTGCTTTAATCTTAACACCTTGCCTTGCAATGATTCATCGTTTGGGTATAGCATAGCAGATATACACTGCGCGCTATTAACGCTCTCAAAAGCTTTATAATAATAAAAATTGTTGAAAGCGTTAAAATTAAACATATTTTTAGGCTCACACTGCCATAAACGCAAGGTGTTTATATTAGAATTTTTATAGCCTATAACAGGCATATAGTATGGCACAGCTAAAACTTCCTCATCTTTAAACTGAACAGTAACAGCGTCCTCATAAACACGCATAGACCATGGGTCTTCATATTTTAACCAAAAATCTGCATCTTCAACCTGAAATCCGTCTTTTATAATTTGCTTGAAATAGCCATACCTATACCGTATACCATAACCATCCAACGGCAACTTTAAACTAGCAGCACTATCTAAAAAACATGCAGCTAAACGGCCAAGCCCTCCATTGCCAAGAGCTGGGTCTTTAACCTGTTTTAATATGTTTATGTTTATGCCTTCAGCCTCTAATATTTCTTTTAAACTGTTATATATACCAAGGCATAAAAGATTGTTAAAAATAGGGCTACCAATTAAAAATTCAGCTGAAAAATAATACGCTCTTTTAGTTTCATTACTTTTATTTTGGCATTGCTTCCAAACGCACGCAATTTCGCGCATAACAGCCTTTCCTAATATGCTATTTAACTCGTTTGCGCAACATCCATTGGAAAAACTGCTTTTAACAGATTTAATAACTTCAACTGCAATTTTATATATATCCATAAAACTTCCTCGCATATTTAAAATTTCACACTCTGCCGTAAAGTTTAGTATAGCTATACAATTTTTTGCCCAACTTTTCGTTACATGCGCCATCTTTAATGCGCCATTTCCAATTTATTCCCACTGTGGCTGGAGTGTTCATTCTAGCTTCTGCACCTAGGCCTAATATATCTTGCATTTGTATTATGGAAATATTACAAACAGTAGACATAACAAAACGTATAAGCTCCCAGTTTATATTCTCCATATTTTTAATATTTATATACCTATTGCAATAATTTCTAGACTCTATATTAATATCACTATACCAGCCAATGGCCGTATTGTTGTCATGCGTGCCTATATAAACAACACAATTTTTGCTATAATTATGCGGCAAACAATCGCTATCGCTAGCTTCCCTGCTATCGAATGCATGCTGCAAAATTTTCATGCCAGGAAACCCAGTTTCTTTTAAGAGCTTTTTAACAGAGCTTGTTATATAACCCAAATCTTCTGCTATAACATTTAAACGCCCTAACTTTTTACTAATAGTGTTAAAAAATGAAATACCAGGCCCGCACTCCCATACACCATTTATTGCATTTTTTTGCATAGCGTCTACTACGTAAAACGAATCAAACCCTCTAAAATGATCTATTCTAACTATATCATAAATTTTAGAATAAAAACCCAACCTACTAGCCCACCATGCATATTCTGTATTTTTCATGCAATCCCAGTTATAGGTTGGGTTCCCCCAAAGTTGACCTGTTTTGGAAAATGCGTCTGGTGGGCAACCAGCTATTTTTTTAGCTGTCATATTTTCATTTAAACAGAAATTTTCAGGGCATTCCCAAACATCTGCACTATTACCAGCCACATATATTGGCAAATCTCCTATAATTTTTATACCATTTTTATTTGCATAACATTTTAAATTTTGCCATTGATTATAGAATTTTATTTGCAGGAAAACCCAAAAATTTATATCTCGCTCATTGTTAGATATAAAATTCTTTATAGCTTGAGCATTTCTAAATTTGTATTCATTATCCCAATCCCAAAAAGGAGCGTAATTATTCTTTTCTAGCAACACCATAAAAACAGCATAATTTTGTGCCCAACTATTTTCTTTAATAAAATTAGAAATTTCACCGCAATCTTTCCAATTGCTATACGCCAATTTTAAAATTTTTAACCTATTTAAATTAACAGCTTCAAAATCTAAAATTTCTTCATCTACACCCCAATTTATATTGCGTAAATCTTCAATATTTAAAAGCCCTTCATCTTTTAAAATATCTAAATCTATAAAATAAAAATTTCCAGCAAATGTAGAAAAACTTTGGTATGGCGAACCGGTAGCGTCTACAGGGCAAAGCGGCAACACCTGCCAATATTTCTGACCACCTAACTTTAAAAAATCTACAAATTCGTAAGCCTTAACCCCAAAGCTGCCAACCCCATAATTAGATGAAAGAGACGATATATGCATTAATATACCACTACCTCGCTCTAACAATATATAACCTCCTTATTATTTTAACTTTAAAACCTATAACCGCATCTGCACAACTTTATTAGTTTTAATATATTTTTCATATTTAACGCCAGAAATATTAAACATATGCTTTGCTGCTATAACATTATCTTCAGTGCTATATTTATCTTCTTTATATATAACCTTTTTTATACCAATTTGTATTATAGCTTTGGCGCATTCATTACACGGAAAAAGCGTTGTATATAGCCTAGTGTTATCTAAATATTTCCCTCCACAATTAAGTATAACGTTAAGCTCAGCATGACACACAAATGGATATTTACTATTTAAATATTCGCTCTTATCTCTACCCCACGGCATATCTTTATCTTGGCAACCTATTGGCATTCCGTTATAACCTAAAGACACCACTTTATTATTGATATCTACTAAACATGCGCCAACCCTGGTGTTTGGGTCTTTACTACGAAGAGCACAAAGCTGAGCTAAACCCATAAAATATTCATCCCATGTTAAATAATCTTTTCTTTCTTTCATATAATTAAACCCTTTATTAAAATTTTAATTGCTAATTCCCCCAATAACTTCCACTTTTATACATCCTTTTGCTCTTTTCCTGTAAATTTTTAACTTGTTTAAACATATCTAAAAAAAAGCTTGGCCCAAAAAACAATAAAAAGTTTATTATAGCTGCTATTGCAGTAAACGCCGTAGAAAAATCTTTTCTTAAAAGCCCTACTGTTATAACATATATAAAATATATTGTATCTATAACTCCAATATAAAACGTCTTAACAGGTATAACATAAAATATGAGTATCTTCCTGCTTGGGTTTAAAGATGCAAACG
>CAMKFY010000055.1 GCA_946411985.1 uncultured Clostridiaceae bacterium | reverse complement strand
TTATTTTTAACACAACCATACAGTTATTATAAAATTTCTACAAAATTGAAAAATAAAATCATATTAAAATATTTATTTAAAATTTTATTAAACCAAAAATATATTTACAAACTATAAATTTATTCTCTAATAATATACAATATTTTAAATATTAAGTTATATTAAATTTTATTTTTAACACAACCATACAGTTATTATAAAATTTCTACAAAATTGAAAAATATTTTATTTGCAAAAAAAAATTTTTATGATATAATACTTAAATGTTTTAGTATGTGTATACTAAATTTATTAATTAATATATTTACTAAGGAGGATTTTATGGCTAAGTGTTTTGTTTGCAATAAAGCTGTAAGTTTTGGCATAAAGGTTTCACATTCTCACAGGAGGTCTAACCGCACATTTAAGCCAAACATAAGGCGTGTTAAAGCTATAGTAGAAGGAGCTCCTGTTCACATAAATGTATGCACACGCTGTTTACGTTCTGGAAAGGTTGTTCGTGCTTAAGCTCAATCAAACATTTAACATAGCAAAAACAAATTTGAGGGGTGTGTTTGTGTGTATAGCGATATTTTAGATGTTATAGGATTCTTGCAAAACTACGATGAAGAAATAGCGTCAGCCACTTTGAAGGAATTAAATAGGCAGAAAAATAACTTAGAGTTAATAGCTAGTGAAAATATAGTGTCTCCAGCTGTTATGGCTGCTATGGGATCAATTCTCACAAATAAATATGCAGAAGGCTACCCAGGAAAAAGGTATTACGGTGGCTGCGAGTTTGTAGATGTTGTGGAAAGTTTGGCTATAAACAGGGCTAAAAAGCTTTTTAATGCTAATTTTGCTAATGTGCAACCACACTCCGGAGCAAACGCAAATATTGCAGTTTATGTGGCGCTTTTAAAACCTGGAGATACTGCTTTAGGGCTTAGTTTAAACGATGGCGGGCATCTAACACATGGCAGCAAAGTTAATATGTCTGGCAAATATTATAATTTCATACCATATGGCGTTAACAACGAAACAGGGTTAATAGATTATAATGTATTAGAAGACATAGCTAAAAAAAACAAACCTAAAATTATAGTAACTGGCGCTTCAGCATACCCCAGAACAATAGATTTTAAAGCAATATCACAAATTGCAAAAGGGGTTGGCGCACTGTTAATGGTAGATATCGCGCATATAGCAGGGCTTGTATGCACAGGGTTGCATCCATCTCCAATAGAGTATGCAGACGTTGTAACTTCCACCACACACAAAACGTTAAGAGGGCCAAGAGGTGGCTTAATATTAAGCAATAATGAAGATATAGCAAAAAAGATAGATAAAGCAATATTCCCAGGCACGCAAGGTGGGCCGCTCATGCATGTTATTGCAGGGAAGGCTGTGTGTTTTAAGGAAGCTTTGGAAGAAGATTTTAAGGAATATCAAAATAATGTGTTAAACAATTCTAAACGATTAGCGTCCGCACTTTTAAAAAAAGGGTTTTCTTTAGTGTCTGGTGGCACAGATAATCATTTAATACTTATAGATTTAAGAAAATTTGGCATAACAGGCAAAGAGTTAGAAAAGCGGTTAGATAGTGTTCATATAACAGTTAATAAAAACGCCATACCAAACGACCCACAAGAGCCGTTTTTAACTAGCGGTATAAGAGTTGGCACTCCAGCCATAACCACAAGAGGTCTAAAAGAGGATGATATGGATATAATAGCAGATTGCATATATAAAGTATCCGAAGATTTTGATTCTAATAAAAAAGAATGCATAAAAATGGTGGAAGAGCTAACTAAAAAATATCCTGTATATTAAAATTAGGTAGTTAATACTAAACTTGCTAGGTAATTTAAATTACCTAGCAAGTTTTTTATAAATTTAAACTTTAACCAACTTAAATTAAATTAAAAACTAATATAACTCTAAATTCTAGTTCTAAATAACACACTATAATACATAATTATATTAAATACAAACTCTAACATAAAATAAATATATTCGTAAATATGTTTAATTTTAATTTAAAACACATAAATAACAGTATTTTCATAAGCTTGCAACGCAGTTCAAATAAAGTATATTTAAAAACTTAATTATTTAAGCTTCGTGCATAATTAAGCTCGTAAATTTCAAAGTTATCCTGTTTAAATATAGGCTTTACATTGAAATATTGCATATCAAAATCTTTCAAATAATCTGCAGTTGTTAATATATACTTAACATTTAATCTTTTTAACGTTATAGGGTTTATATTAATTTTTATACTGTCTTCGCTAGCCAACTCAACATTCTGAGACCCATTAGTAAGGTAGAAATTACAATGCGCATACCTATTATATATTCTATAATATTTTTCATCTATATTCAGCAGCTTCCATTCATCTATGTCGGGGTAAAAATTTGTTGTGCTAAGTGACCTAGCACCATTAGCCATTAGAAATGTTCCCATAATGCTAGAATGCCCACCAAGTGATATCCATATATCATCGGAATTTAAAGTAGCACGCTCATTTACAAACTCACTTATAGGATGGTTCACAATAGGTGATATACCGCTACATATAGGGTTTACTTCAGCACCAGCAAACACCATAACACTAGCTATTAAAAAGCTCGCTGTTTTTTTATATTGCATAAGCACAAAAATTAAAATAATAACAAAACATACAATCTCAAGAAAAAGCCAGCGCAATGAACAATATTGACGCGTTTGGTTATCTATAATATTAAAATATACAAAACCATACAGTAGCGGGTATAATATATATTCCCAATATTTAAATATATTTTTATGCGTCCATATAATATTTATACACCACACAGTAAATATTGTAGCTGTCCAGCCGTAACATATATTCATTCGATTAACATATTTAAACAGCGTTAATTCGCTCAAAGCTTCAGAAAAGCCAGCACACATATAAAGTAGCTCTACTAATATAATAATCACTAGCATTTTGCCTACCTTTAAACTTTTCCGCTCATATTTCGCTAACCGTTTAGCAATTTTACTATATAAAACTAAAAATAAAGGCGCAAAATGTATAAAGCTCGATACTTCACAGTTATTCAAATAATTTGAATCTTTATAAGCTAAAAATAAAGATGTAAGATTAGTAAATATATCTTCTATGCGATCTAAACCTCCAGTGCATACCCTGCCAACTGGGTATTCCGTGCCAAGTAATATAGCAAAATCTAATTTAGACGTTATTATAAACTCTAATATAACACCAGCAACAAAAAGAAATACAAATAAAAATCTAAAAATAAACCATTTAGATTTAAATATATATATCTTTTCTCTATCTCTTACTAACACAGCCATTAGTAAGAAAAACACCACAAGCCCGCAAACAACCTGGCAACTAGGGAAAATAGATATGCAAAACCCAACTATAGCACTAACTAAAAGACAACTAGAAAGTATTTTTAACCACGCTTTGTTTGCCACAAAAAAATAATATCCTAAACTAAAAATAGACATAGCATATATAAACAATATTGTAATATGGGGTATTAGCCACCACTGCATACATGGCGAAAACCCTATCATTAACATACCAACAGCAGATGTTAATATTTTCCGTTTAGTTAATATTAAAAACATCTCAAATGCTACCATGAATAACAAAATTTGCATCATGCAGAAATACCAGCTAAGCCCACGCTCATTTCCAAAAAGTATATATCCTAAATTAAAAGGTTTACCTATTAGCGTAATATCTTTCACCGGCGCATAGTAATCTATTACCATATTAGTAGGGCTTATGCTATTTCTTGTGCTATATTTTGCATAATTATTATACTTTTGCGAAAAATACCTACAAGTATGCACCATCCACTCATCAGACCGTATTGCTCTGCTTTTGCCATGTATGTTATACATATTAACTTCGCGTTCACTTAACACAGTAGGCAAAAATTTATTAAACTCATCTATAGACGAAAAATGTAGTTTTAAAAATACACATATAATAAAAAATATAATAGCTATAAGCCACCTGAACTTTACAATGTTAGATATAATATCCCTAACATTAAAACTAACCTTAGACAAGCTAACAACTCCTAAAATGTATAATATATCTCTATAACACTATAACTTCAAACAAGCTAACAAACCATAAAATATACAATATATTAACTATTAAACAAATTTATAAACACAGGCAACCCGTGCTCATACGTTATATCTAACTCACCTTCAATTAAAGGCCTTAAATATGAAATAGCTTTTTTGGTAACGCCCACGCCATTTGAATCTATAAAATCACTCGGCAGCGTTTTAACTTTATTTGCAACGTCACTAACATCCACAAAACCATAATCTACTTCGTAAAAGCCCAAGTTTGAACAACGATTTATAGACACCATGACGTTGCTATACCCTTTAATAGCCAAATCTACAGATTTTTCACCTACAGCCACAGATTCTAATATATCTGTTTTAGAAGCTAAATGCGACGCACAACGTTGTAAAACATTTAACTCCACAGAACGCACTTTAAACGGAAAATTTTTATTTAATATGCCTTCTAAATATTTAGCACAACCAGAATTTTGTTTGTGGCCAAACATATCCTTTTCGCTATTAATCCTAATATCAGATATATATCTGCCATCACTGTTTTTTATTCCTTCACTAATAGCCACCAAAACATTTGGCTTTACCTCTACTTTTTCTTTAATATCATTTAAAAATTTATCTATATTAAAAGCACGTTCACAACAATATATTAAATCTGGGCCATATGTATCGCTGCTGTGGCAAAGCGCTGAAGCAGCCGTTAACCAACCGGTGTCACGACCCATAACTTCCACTAATGTTACTGCTTTTATATCATATGTGGCACAATCTCTGTCTAGTTCTTTAAATGTTGTAGCCACAAATTTAGCAGCAGAACCAAAACCTGGCGTATGATCTGTGCCGAATAGGTCGTTATCTATTGTTTTTGGAGCGCCTATAATAAAAATATCATTAATATTTTTAATTTTAAAATATTCTGATAATTTTTGCACGGTGTCCATAGAATCGTTGCCACCTATATATATAAAATATTTTATTTTATATTTTTTAAATATATTTAATATTCTCTCATATTCTAATTCTGAACTATTTATAGAATTTAATTTATATCTACAAGACCCTAAAGCTGCTGCCGGAGTTCTTAGTAGAATATCTTGCATATTATCTTGTAACTTATGTTCTAAATTGAAAATGTTTTCAGATAATATGCCTTTTATTCCATACCTTGCTCCATATACTTTACCTATTTCCTTTTGCACCTTTGCCCTTTTTAATATACCCACTAATGTTGCATTTATTGCCACTGTTGGGCCGCCAGATTGTGCTATCAATAAATTATTACACATAAAAACTTTTAACCCTCCATTTATTTATTACAATGGTATTGTAATAAATATAAAATTTATATATTT
>CAMKFY010000054.1 GCA_946411985.1 uncultured Clostridiaceae bacterium | reverse complement strand
TTCTATTTTAACAGATAAAATATTATTTTAATAGCTAAAAAACTACACATTATTTTATATTATTGATTCTTAATACACCATAAATTCAACATAAAACAAAAAATTTTAATAACTACCCTTTATCTTTCTTTTCTTAACTCTTCGCTGTAAATTTACATCTAAAATCTTTCTCATAAAAATAAATTATACATCCTTTATTTTATGTTACCTATAAAACCACTTTCTATTTTAACAGATAAAATATTATTTTAATAGCTAAAAAACTACACATTATTTAATATTATTAATTCTTAATACACCATAAATTCAACATAAAACAAAAAATTTTAATAACTACAATATAACATTACCTTGTAAATTTTCTAAAATTTTTTCATTTAGTAATATACCTCATTTAAATACAAACCAGAAGCCTTAACAGTTCTGCCAGCATATTTTCTATTCATATTTTCTAATATATCTTTAATATCATTCGGGCAAAACCTGCCTTCAGATACCTCAATTAACGTGCCCACCATTATGCGAACCATATTATATAAAAAACCGTCACCTTTAATTTTAAAAATAACAATATCATTTTCTAATGTAATATCTATAAAATAGATTGTGCGCACCTTATCTTTCACAGTAGAATTAGAATTACAAAATGAAGTAAAATTATGGCGCCCCAAAAAAAACTTAGAAGCTTCAAGCATATTATTCATATTTAAATTTCTGCCATATGGTAACACTAAATCTTTTAAAAAAGGATTTTTTAAGGCTCCAATATAAACTTTATATATATATTCCTTACACCTGCACGAATATCGCGCGTGGAAACCATCTCCAACCCGAACAATAGACTTTACCACAATATCGGCTGGCAAAACGTTATTTAAAGCAAACATAAAATTCAAAATAGGAATTTTAAGCTCTAAATCTATATGAAAATAAAAATTATTAGCATGCACTCCAGCGTCTGTGCGCGAACACGCCACAATATTATGCCTCAAACCTAGTATGCGCTCTATTGCATCTTGCACCACATTTTGCACCGTAATGCCATTTTTCTGCACCTGCCACCCGCAATAAGCAGCCCCATTAAAACTAATACAAAAAAGATATCTACACAAAATAACTGCCACACTTTAAAATAATTTTACACTCTAGCGTGCCTGAAAACTCAAAACTTTAATATTATAAAAAAATTAGCAAAAACCCACAAACCTATTTTTATAATTAAGTAACAAATTTTATTTATAAACTACATTAATTAACTATATATTTATCATTATTTACAAGGAGTATAAACACTAGCTAAAAACCATAATAATACAAGATGCATTTACTTCTAAAATAAAAATAAAGTTAGAACCAGCTAAAAGCACCAATAACAAACAAACTAACAAAAAAAATAATAGCACAAACAAATAAAATCAAATCTTTAACACCTAATTTAAAAACAATGTAACGCGTCCTAGAAAACCCTATTCTATAACACCTAGATTCCATAGCTACGGCAAGCTCATCTGCCCTTTTAAAAGAGGAAACAAGAAGCGGCACTAAAATAGAAATTATAAATTTAACCTTTTTCCTTATGCTTTTGCCAGAAACATCTACCCCTCTAGATTTTTGAGCAAATATTATCTTTTCTGTTTCTAACATTAATAATGGAATAAACCTTATAGATATTGAAATCATTGTAGAAATTTCACCAGCAGGAAAATGAAACTTTTTAAGCGGAGTAAATGCATCCCCAATAGCTTTTGCCAAATCTAAAGGGAGCGTTGTATATGTAAGCAAACCCATACCAACTATTAAAAGAAACATTCTAAAAGCTACAAAAACAGTGGTAATTACAGCCACTTTAGTAATTTTAAACACCCATAATTTGAATATAATTTCGCCATTGCCACCAAAAAACAAATTTATGAAACCTGTAAAAATCAAAATAAAAGCCATAGACTTTATATTATCAAAAGCCATTTTTAATGGTATCTTGCAAATTTTATATAATACGGCAATAACAAAAAAACCAAAAACATAGCTACATATTTTATTAATAAAGAATAAAACAAAAACATAAATAAATGTAACTAATATTTTTATTTTTGGGTTTGCTCTATGCAAAAAAGAATTCCCAACAAAATACCTACCCAAAGTTATGCTTTTAACCATTTCCCCTCCGCTTAAGCAAAATACTTTTTATGGCCTCAACAGCCATATCCACAGAATACACGTTAATAGGAACAGAAAAACCTTTATTTTTAAGCTTTAAAAATACTTTAGAAATATCGGGTATGTCTAAACCTATACCTTTAAGCCTATCCACACATTTAAACGTGCTATCCACACTATCATAGCTAAAAAGTTCACCCTTATTTAACACCAACACCTTATTTGCATACATATAAACATCTTCCATGCTATGAGTTATTAAAATAACGGTAACCCCAAAATCTTTATTATATTTTTTAATAACTTTTAATATATGAACCCTACTTTTTGGGTCTAAACCGGCCACAGGCTCATCTAAAAGCAATATTTTAGGGCTCATAGCCATAACGCCAGCTATGGCCACTCTCTTTTTTTGGCCACCAGAAAGCTCAAACGGGCTCTTTGTTAACAAATCTTCTGATATTCCAACAACATCTACAGCATTTTTAACTCTGCGCTCTATCTCTAAATTGTTAAGCCCTAAATTTTTAGGGCCAAATGCAATATCTTTCAACACAGTGTCTTCAAACAGCTGATAACTTGGGTTTTGAAAAACAAAGCCTATATATTTTCTTAGTTTAGAAAAAGCGTTTTTATCTGCCCAAACGTCTGCACCATTTATGTATAACCTGCCTCCACTCGGTTTAAACAAACCATTTAAAATCTTAAGCAATGTGGTTTTGCCAGAACCAGTATGCCCTATAACACAAACAAAATCACCCTGCTCCACCTTAAATGAAATGTTACTTAAAGCCTTAACCTTGCTACTGCTTAAACCTTCATAGAAATAGGTGACATTTTTAAACTCCACCACTGTAAAAGCTACGCTCCTTCCAATAAGTTTGCCAAAATTTGCACACACTCATCTACATCAAGAGCTATTTCTTCATTAACAATGCCATCTTTATGCAACAGCTTAACAAATTGCGACACCTGAGGCAAACAAAGCCCAGCTTCACTTAAAACACGCTCATTTAAAAATATATCTCTAGGAGAGCCCTGAGCCAACACAACTCCTTTATTTAACACTATAACTCTGTCTGCCATTGCCACTTCCTGCATTCTATGCGTTATATTTATTATTGTTGTATTACTCTTCCTATTTAAATTTTTAACTATATTCAACACTTCATAGCTGCTTTTAGGGTCTAACATTGCTGTAGCTTCATCTAAAACTATACACTTAGGGTTCATAGCAAGAACGCCAGCTATGGCTACCTTGCTCTTTTGCCCGCCAGATAAACCCTCCACAAGCCTGTCTTTATAACTAAGCATTCCTACCATATTTAAAACCCTATTTACAATAGAGCCAATTTCACTACTAGGAACGCACAAATTCTCTAAAGCAAAAGCCACATCTTCCTGCACAACAGTGGCCACAATTTGGTTATCTGGATTTTGAAACACCAAACCCACATTCTGCCGTATTTTAAACGCCAAATCTGCACTGCTACTATCTATTCCGTCTACAATAACACTGCCTTTAGAAGGAATAATTATTCCATTTAACATTTTAGCAATAGTAGACTTACCGCTGCCGTTAGCCCCAACAATGCATAACATCTCGCCAGGCAACACGTTAAAGCTAACGTTATTTATATCAAAATCTTTATTAGAATTATTATAGGAAAAATAAGCACCTTCCACCTTAATAAACTCGCCCATTTGAAAAACCCTTTTAAAAAAATTTAAGCTGAACCCGCACAAAATGATATCACAAAATTTCTTAAAAAGCAATAAAAAAAGGGCATATTATGCCCTTTAAATATAATTTACACGCCCACCAATTTAGATATTCTGTTTGCCACCTCTTTTGAAGTTTTCTCTATTAAATCTTTATCTGGCCCTTCAATCATTATGCGAATAATTGGCTCTGTGCCAGAGCACCTAACTAATATTCTGCTTTCATTGCCTAAAATTTGTTCTTTTTTTTGTATATAGTTTTCTATATCTTGGCTGTTAAAATATTTACGCTTTTGCTCGCTATTTGCCCTAACGCTAACCATCACCTGAGGAAACTTTTTCATTATGCTTGCAAGCTTAGCAAAACTCTTACCACTATTCTTAATATATTTAATTAGCTGCACAGCAGTAAGTTGGCCGTCACCGGTGTTTGAATAATCTTTAAATATTATATGACCAGACTGCTCGCCACCAATTTTATAACCTTTTTCAATCATGTTTTTAAGAACATATCTATCTCCCACCTGAGTAACTTCCAAATTTATATTATTTTCCTTAGCAAAATGAAAAAAACCAAGATTAGACATAACAGTTACAACAACGGTGTTATTTGAAAGCACGCCATCATCTTTCATGCACCGCGCAAATATTGCTATTAACTGGTCTCCATCTATTAAATTCCCGTTTTCGTCTATAGCAAGGCACCTATCAGCGTCTCCATCAAAAGCCACGCCAACGTCATAACCTTTTTCTTTAACATATTTCGAAAAATTTTCAGTGTTAGTAGAACCGCAATTTTTATTTATATTAACACCATTCGGGTTTGCATTTAAAATATCTGCATTAACATTTATTTTATTAAATATTGCTTTGGCTGTGGCAGACGCGCTACCATTAGCGCAATCTACCGCCACCTTAATGCCACCAAAATTAAAACCTTCCACCGTTGAAGCTACATAATTAACATAATCTGAAACAGCATCTTTGCAAAAAAAACACATACCCATATATGAAACACTTATATTATTCGAATTAAAAACATATTCTTCAATTTCCTGCTCCATTTCGTCTGAAATTTTAAACCCATATTTATTAAATATCTTTATTCCATTAAATTCACAAGGGTTGTGCGACGCTGAAACCATAACTCCAGCCTGAAATTTATATTTCAACACTAATATAGATATAGCAGGAGTAGGTATTACGCCTGTTAGATGGCAGTTTGCGCCCATAGAACACGCTCCAGCCACAAAAGCAGACTCTAAAGCAAACCCAGAAACCCTAGTATCTTTTCCAATTAAAATATTTGGAGCGGTGCCTTCATGCTTAGCTAAAACGTAGGCTGTAGCTCTTCCTAACTTAACGGCAAGCTCGCAGGAAAGCTCCTCTCCTACTAAACCTCTAACACCATCAGTTCCAAATAATCTACCCATAAATACACTAACCTTTCAAAATTACAAATTCGTCTTAAAATATATAAAATAAATGTTATTGTAAAATATCAAATTTCTACTAATTTTTTTCAATTCCCAAATATTTATACGCTTTACTAGTGGCACATCTGCCCCTTGGAGTTCTTGCTAAAGTAAAAGCAGAACACAGCCTCCGAGGCCC
>CAMKFY010000053.1 GCA_946411985.1 uncultured Clostridiaceae bacterium | reverse complement strand
ATAATATATAAAATTTAAAGGTTTAACAAAAAAATAATATAGCACAAAATTACAACGCACTTTATATAATTTGCTTTATATTATATAATGTTTAAAGTTAATTATTTAACAAACCATAAATTTTAAGAGGTGAAGTGAATTGATAAATAGGCTATACTCAAAATTTATTATTTTTTTAACTATATTAATTTCAACACTATTGTTAGGAACAAAATTTAACTTAAAAGCTACAGACTCTAATGCAAAGTTTAAAACAATAAAGAGCGGTATTCTAACAGTTGGCACAAATGCCACATTTCCTCCTTTTGAATATGTAAACGAAAATGGCCAAGTTGACGGGTTTGACATTAAATTAATACAAGCTATAGCAAAAAAAATAGGGCTTCAATGTGAAATAACAGATATGGAATTTGGCAGTTTACTATCCGCCATAGATAATAAAATAGACGTTATAGCATCGGCAATGACAAAAACAGAACAGCGAGCAAAAGTTGTAGATTTTTCGGATGTATATTTAAAAACAACACAATACATAATAACCACTAAAAATAGAGATATTAAAAAAGAAGAAAGCTTAAAAGGCTTAACGGTGGCCACCCAAACTGGCACAACTTCTAGTGACTGCGCTAAAACCCTTAAAGATGTTAAATTAAAAGAATATAATAGGTATTCAGATATAGTTAGCGACATTTTAAATAAACGTGTTGATTTGGCTATTTTTGACGAAAACACAGCAAACACATTTGGTGAAATTTATAAAAATAAGCTGAAGGTGGTAGACGCTTCTATTTTGAACTTTAAGCCAGAAGAATATTCAATAGCTTGTTCAAAACAAAAAAGGCAGCTTTTAGATGCTATAAATAAAGCACTTTTTGAAATAAAAAATGACCCTGGCCCTGAAGGGTATAACGCTTTAGTTGAAAAATATATAAAAAATAACGCATATACAGCTCCATTAACAAAGAGTGAAAAATTTATAAATAAATTAAAGGCGAACTTTAATAAAGAAAAGATAAAACTCTACTCCAAAGGCTTTATAACAACACTAAAAATAACAATATTTGCTGCTATATTAGGGTTTTTACTTGGAATTATTTTAGCTATTTTAAAATTAACTAAAAACAAAAAAGGCAAGAAAACTATAATTGCTAGAATTAGCAGCTTATACATAGATATTATAAGAGGCACTCCAGTTTTAGTTCAACTTTTAATTATGTATTACGTAATATTAGCATCTTGTAAAAACAGCACATTAGTTGCTGTAATTGCATTTGGGCTAAATAGCGCGGCATATGTGGCAGAAATATTAAGAGGCGGCATAAACGCTGTAAATATAGGGCAAACAGAAGCAGGCTGTGCTATGGGTTTTACATATATACAAACTATGCTATATATAGTATTGCCTCAGGGGCTTAAAAATGCTGTGCCTGCTCTTTGTAATGAATTTATAAGCCTATTAAAAGAAACAGCAGTGGTGGGCTACGTAGCTCTTTTAGACCTTACCAGGGCTGCATACCAAATATCTACAGCCACATACGAGCCTTTCTTACCGCTTATAACAGTAACTATATTATATTTTCTAACAACAAAAATTATAAGTTTGGGCGTAGGAATAATAGAGAAAAAAATAAATGGTTAAGAATATTATAATTTTGTTCAGAAAGGAAATGTATTAATGATATTGGTTAAAAATTTGGAGAAATATTTTGGCTCACACCACGCATTAAAAAATATAAATTTCAAAATAAATAGAGGCGATAAAATAGCAATTATTGGCCCTTCTGGAGCAGGCAAAAGCACATTACTACGTTGCCTCAACCTTTTAGAAACTCCAGATTCTGGATATATATTTTTTAATAATATGGAAATAACAAGCTATAAAAAAAATATTAATAGAGTGCGTCAGAAAATGAATATGGTGTTTCAATATTTCAACCTTTTTGAAAATAAAACAGTATTAGAAAATATAACATTAGCGCCAATAAAGCTAAAAAAAATAAGTAAAGAGAAAGCAGTAAATAAAGCCATAGACCTATTAGATCGCGTTGGGCTATTAAACAAAAAGAATTGTTTCCCAAAAGAGCTTTCGGGCGGCCAAAAGCAAAGAGTGGCTATATTGCGTGCCATGGCAATGGATCCTCAAGTTATATTATTTGACGAGCCCACATCTTCTCTAGACCCAGAAATGGTGGGCGAAGTTTTAAATGTTATGCAGCAGCTCGCGCAAAGTGGCATAACAATGATATGTGTTACGCATGAAATTAACTTTGCAAAAAATATGGCTAACAGAATCATTTTTATGTGTGAAGGAACAATATTAAAAGACGCAACACCGGAAGAAGTGTTTAACAACCCTTCGAGCGAACGTTTGGAGAATTTTTTGAATAGCTATAAATCTAAATAAAATTCAAAATTCATGCCCTTAATAAAATAAATAATACAATTAACATTTACCGATTATATTAAATTGCTAGCAAAACTTAAGCGTGTTATTATAATTTAGTTTTAAATACTAATATAAAGCTATATACGTATTACAAAATAACATTAAGCTTATTATTATATTACTTAATATTTTGTAATATACAAATTCTTTGTCTATGGAGTATTAAATGTTTGAAGATGTTTTAAATAATAAATATGAAATAAAGAGCTTTAAAGTAGGCCCTATAGAAACAAATTGCTACGCCATATTAAACATATATTCAAAAAAGGTAGTAATTGTAGACCCGGGCTTTAAAGATGAAAATATTTTAAATTGGGTTAATAGCAAAAAAGCTGAAGTGGAATTTATTCTTTTAACGCATGGCCATTTTGATCATATATTGGGGCTTAGCATGTTTGAAGATGTTCCAACATATATAAATAGCTTAGACGCAGAGCTTTTAGAAGATTCTGAGAAAAATGCTGGTTTTTTTATAAATGCTAAAGAATTCAAAAAGCCAAAAAAACTTAAAACATTTGACGATGAAATTTTAATACCCTTTTGTGAAGACCATTTCAAAACAATGCACACAAAAGGGCACACAAGAGGCAGCAGTTGCTACATATTTTTAAATAAAGTAATATTTACAGGTGACACGCTATTTAAAAATGCTGTGGGTCGTTGTGATTTGTATGGTGGAAATTCTAGCGATATTAAAAATTCTGTAAAGAGAATAGCAAACTTAAAAGCAAATTTGAAAGTTCTACCAGGCCATGGAAGCCACACAACATTAGAAGCTGAAAGAGCAAATAATATATATTTTAACTAACCTGTTTACTAAACACTTCAACGCTTGTTACGTCCTGAATTTTGTTTAAATTTCGAACAATTAGCCCTATCTGCCTTAAGTGTAGCATATAAACAGACACTGTTATAGTTAGTTTGTTGCCTTGCAAGAAATCTGCCTTTAAATTGTTTATATGCAGTTTGAATTCAGAAAATTTTGATGTTACAAGGCTTATAATATCACTTTTTTGGTTTGCAAGTATTGTAAAAAATATTAAATATTTATATATATTTTTTTTATTCCAATATACAGAAACAAGCCTATCTAGCTTATCTAAATTATCTTTAACAGGGAAAACGTTCTTACACTCAACACAATGTATAGATATACCATGCCCTCTTGTTATGAAGCCTACTATTTGCTCATTTTTTTTCAGTTTACAACATTTAGGGAAGTTTATAAGACACCTATCCACGCCATCTATAATTATGCCGCTCCCAACGTTTGGAACCTCTTCACACACTGAATCTTTTTTAGATTCTATAAACTCTTGCTTTTCACAACTATTATAAAAATTTTTAATAGCTGGCATAATTTTAGATATATTTAATCCGCTATACCCTATAGCAGCATAAAAATCATCTACATTGCTATAGTTATATTTCTCGCAAACAAGCTTTATAAACCTTTTAAACTGGCTTTTTGTAAGCTGCAACCCATTACGTACAAATTCCCGTTTTAATTCTTCAAAACCTTGCTCTATATTCTCTTCTCTGCGCTCCTTTTTAAACCAAGCTCTTATTTTATTCCTAGCTTCACTAGTTTTAACAATATTAAGCCAACGCCGAGATGGGCCATGCGCCGACGATTTGGTGGTTATTATTTCTATTACCTGGTTCATTTCTATTTTACTCTCTATTTGCGTAATTTTGCCGTCCACCTTAGCGCCTATCATTTTATTGCCAACTTCTGAATGTATGGAATATGCAAAGTCTATTATTGTGCTGCCAAGGGGCAAACTTTTAAGCTCGCCATTTGGAGTAAACGCGAAAACCTCCTCGCTGCCAAGCCCATTTTTTATAAGTTGCACAAAATCTTCTGTAGACTCAGACTCCTTTTGCGTTTCTATTATTCGCCGAATCCACGATAGCTTATCTTCTAAAGACGCTTTGCCATTCACCTTCTGTTTATATTTCCAATGCGCTGCTATACCATATTCTGCAGTGTAATGCATATCTTTTGTTCTTATTTGTATTTCAAAAGAAACTCCGCCTGGCCCTATAACTGTGGTGTGTAGGCTCTGATACATATTTGGCTTTGGAGTAGATATATAGTCTTTAAACCTGTTCGCCAATGGTGTAAATATATCATGCATAGCTCCAAGCACAAAATAACACTCTGCAACAGTGTTTACTATTATTCTTATGGCATATATATCAAAAACTTCGTCCCAATCTTTACCATTAACATAAACTTTAAAATATATTCCGCAATGGCTTTTTAGCCTACCGCTTATTTTAACATCTTTAACCATATGCTTTATTCTGTTAAATGCCATATTTTCTACGTATTTTATATAAGACTCGCTTTTTAACGATGTGGCGTTGGCCTTTTCTTTTTCTCTTAACATTTGAGTTATTTCTTCGTAGGCTATAGGGTCTAGGTAAAATATTGCTATATCTTCCAACTCTTCTTTTATTAGCCGCATGCCAAGTCTTTGAGCTATAGGCGCATATATCTCCATTGTTTCCAAAGATTTATTACGCCTTTTTTGGGGCGGCCAACCTTTTGCAGTGCGCATATTATGGAGCCTATCGGCTAATTTTATTATAATAACTCGCACATCTTTAGACATAGCAAGCAACATTTTCCTTATGTTTTCCGCCTGACGTTCCCTTTTTGTGGAAAGTGGCACGCTACCAAGCTTTGTAACTCCGTCCACTAAAAGAGCTACGTCTTCCCCAAAATTAGCAGCAATTATCTTCTTAGAAACTATTGTATCTTCCACAACGTCATGCAAAAGCCCAGCCACAACAGAATTATTATCCATACCAAAATCTATAAGTATTAAAGCCACCTGCACAGGATGCGTTATATATGGCTCTCCAGAAAGCCTAAACTGCCCACTATGAGATTTTTTAGCAAATTCATATGCTTTCTTTATAAGCTCTATATCGTAAACCTTGTTTGAGTTTTTTATTGCTTCAAACAAATCTTTTATATCTCCCACATTTTCTCTCCCTATTATATGTAGACATATTAATTTAATAATACCCAAATAATTATTTAATATTATATATTTATTAACATGCCTTACATAATAAACACCTGTATTATAACATATAACTTAAAACTAACCTCATAAGGCAAGATAGTTTAAACATCATTGCCTAAAAAAGCAAACCGCTATACCATGCTGAACTACAAAAACAATCTAAAAAATATGTAAAAATATGGCCATATACACAAATATAATTACAACATATTTAACACTACACTTTAATCTAAAGCTCCAAAATAATTCTTTAATATATAGTTATTAT
>CAMKFY010000052.1 GCA_946411985.1 uncultured Clostridiaceae bacterium | reverse complement strand
TGGGGTCAAATATCTGGAAGTGATGGTTCACCTTTTTGGAGTATTGGAAATTTACCTTTGCATATGTTAGCCAGATGGCGCACCTCTAACACAACCAAAAACTCGTTCTCTCTATATTTTTGCATAAAACCCATATACCCATCTACAAACTCTTCTACTATTGTGTCTATTTTTCCGAGTATTGAAGAACGCTCGCTATCTTTTTTATCTGCTAACATTTCTTTATAATTATCTACCATTACATAAAAAACACAGGGCTTTGAAACTTCATATTCTTGCTTTAAATATAAATAATCTGTAACATCTTCAAAATAAAGCAAATATAACGAAGATTCTTTAAGATATGTTACAAACACCCTAAAATTCATATCCTCAAAATCTATATTTAGATGTCTATTAACCTTGCACGCTGAATATAACGGCATTTTTAAAACGCCTAAAAAACTTTCACCCACATAATTTTTTTTGGGTGATATACTTTTCAGAAAACAATCATTACACCAAAGCACAGTTCCATCTTCAGCACAAACAATAATAGGCAGTGGAAATTTTTTAAAATCATCCTCGCAATCTAGTTTAAAGTCAAAAAATAACTGCTGTATTATTTCATCTTTTCTTTTTAAAAACTTAGCTAACGTAAAAATGCTAAATATGTATAACACCAACACAAAAGGAAACAACGCCAAAAAAAACGACAAATTATAGAAATAGGTTAGGCAATATAAAAGCAAAAATAACACAGAAAAAAATATAAAACAAAAACGTAACCTAAACAAAAAACCATCACTAAAACAATTTTTTTTCGTTTTCAACACGCCAACACCTTTTCTTGTAATATTTAGTTAAATTAAAAAATTGGCCTAAACCTCCATCATTATAGGAAGTATCATTGGGCTTCTGTGCGTTTTCTTAAACACAAAACCAGAGAGCTCATCTTTAATTTTAGTTTTAAATGTTGTATAATCTCTAACATTCTTTTCAAGCTGCTTTATTAAAATTTTACGCACCAAATTTCTAATATCACTTAAAAGCGCTTCAGACTCTTTAACATATACAAAGCCCCTAGATATTAAATTTGGCCCGCCTATAATTTGATTGGAATTGGCGTCTACAACAAATGTTATTATAATAATGCCATCTTGCGATAACACCTTTCTATCTCTTAACACCACAGAGCCCACATCTCCAACGCCAAGCCCATCTACAAAAACACAACCAGCAGTAACGCTTTCCTTTAGCTGTATGCCCCTGCTAGAAAGCTCCACTACATTACCTATATCTCTTATTATTACATTTTTTTCTGGCATACCAAGCGATATTGCTATATCTGCATTTGCTTTTAAATGCCTATATTCCCCATGAACTGGCATATAATATTTTGGCTTAACAAGCACGAGCATTGTTTTTATATCGTTTTGGCATGCGTGCCCCGACGTATGAATTTCATAAGCTTTTTCATATATCACCTGCGCACCAAGCCGCATTAAATTATTTATAACCCTGCTTACAAGCTTTTCATTGCCAGGAATAGGCGATGCCGATATTATTATAAAATCTTCGCCATCTATAACAACACTTTTATGCATACCATTTGCCATACGAGAAAGCGCGCTCATCTGCTCCCCTTGGCTGCCTGTTGTTATTATTATTATCTTCTCCTTAGGAAGCTTAGATAGCGCATCCATAGACACTATTATGCCATCAGGCACCTTTAAATAGCCAAGCTCAATTGCTTTTGCAACTATATTTTCCATGCTTCTGCCAGACACTGCCACATATCTTTCATATTTCATGGCATTATCTATCACCTGCTGTATTCTATGAATATTCGACGAAAATGAAGCAATAATTATACGCCTATTTTGTGCTTTGCTAAAAAGCTTTTGAAAAGATTCCCCAACCTGCCGCTCAGATATTGTATGCCCTGGCTTTTCTGCATTTGTAGAATCTGTCATTAAAAGCATAACACCCTTTCTGCCAATTTCGGCAAAGCGTGCCAAATCTATAACAGGCCCATCTATTGGAGTATAGTCTATTTTAAAATCTCCAGTATGAACTATAACCCCCGCTGGAGTATATATAGCAAAGCCCACAGCATCTGGTATAGAATGGTTAACATTTATCATCTCCACAGACATACACCCGAGCTTTATAATCTGCCCTGCAGCGCAAACATTTAACTTAGCGTTTCTCAAAATACCATGTTCTTTTAACTTTTCTTCTATTAACCCTATTGTGAGCCGTGTACCATAAACGGGCACATTAAACCTTTTTAAAAAAAACGGCACCCCACCAATATGATCTTCATGGCCATGAGTTATAACCACTCCTCTTAATTTTTCCACATTGCTTTCCACATAACTATAATCTGGAAGCACAACGTCCACTCCGAGCATATCTGTATCAGGAAAGCCCATGCCGCAATCTATAATAAACATATCTTTACAACATTCAACGCATATCATATTTTTTCCTATTTCATTTAAACCGCCAAGATGAACTAATTTAACCGAAACATTACTACTATGATATCTATTTTTAAAAACCCTACCTGCAATAGAAGCTTTAGAAGGCCTTTTAATGGCTGCCCTACTAGTTAACGCAGCTGCTTTAACAGCAGACCTGCCCTGCATATTTTTAGCCCCATCTTTAGGCTTGTTTGGTTTATATAAACCACCAATATTATCTTTTTTATCTTCCACAATTGCTTTCCCCTTTAAGAACTTTTATATTGCCTTATATAAATTTAATATACATAAACAAACTCAGGCAAATATTGTAATAAAATATATATTTAATTTTAAAAAATGCAAAAACAAACCCTCTGCCAACCAAAAAAGCCAGCAACACCAAACTAAATATTATAAAATATAAAAAATATAAAAAACAAAAATTGCTTTAAAATTCTCAACAAAAATATAATAAAAACTAAAATAATCCACCTTTTCACTGTAAAGTATACTTTTTATAATTTAAAATGTCAAGCTTAATTGCTTATTGCCAACAAACCAAAAAATATTATAAATCAAACGCTTCCCACTCTTTACTATTTTCGTCTGATATTATGCCTTTTTTATATTCATCTTCAAATTCATATACATTTTCATAACAACATTCTTTATCTTTTTTAAACTTTATTTTTTTTAAGAATGTTAAAACAACTGCTAGTATACCAGAAAAAACCGCCACAACTACTGTTAAAAATATAAATAATTTCTTCACCAACTTTACCCCTCCAAAAATATAAAATTAAATTATAAATTTTATAAGTTCCCTGTAATATACATTAAAACGCTAATAGCGCAAACTGGCGCAGTCTCACAACGTAAAATTCTGCTGCCCAAACTTCCAATTAAAACCCCTTGCTCTGCAGCAAGATTTACCTCTTCTTCACAAAAGCCACCTTCACTGCCAATAATTATAGCTATATCTTTTTTATTATTCAATTTTATACTATTCAACTTGTTTTTTCCATATTCATAGAACAAAATATTAAAATCAAATTTTTTTATATCTTTTAAAACTTCATTAAAATTTAAAACATTATTAACACAAGGTATTATGCCACGACCACTCTGTTGCGCAGCTTGCCTTGCAATTTTTTTAAACCTATTAATTTTATGTTCAGCATTTTTCAAATTTATCTGCGCTACGCAATATCTGCTCAAAAAAGGAGTAATGCTTTTAACTCCAAGCTCTACAGATTTTTGTATTATAAAATCTAGCTTGCAAAACTTAGGAACTGCCTGATATAAATGTATATTTATGTTTGCCTCAGATTTATTTTTTAACCTCTCCAATATGCATAATGTAACTTCATCTTTTTTTATTTCTTCTATTTTGCAAACATAATCATTCAAACTGCCATCACACACCACTAAAACTTCATTTGGCTTCATGCGCAACGACTTTACTATATGGTCTTTATCTTCCCCTTTTATTGTTATTTTATTATCATAAATAGAGTTAACAAAAAAACGCTGCAATTTTAAAATCCTTTCCTTTTAAAGAATAACATACTAAACACACAAAATAAATATAAATTTGACAAATACAAAATATAGAAATAATATATAACAAAAAGTTATATAAATTTAAAACATATCTAAAACTTTTAATATTTGACAAATATATAGCGTAATACTAACGTTAAACTTATAGTATATACAAGAAATTATATACAAATTTTAAGAATTTGGTGAAAAAATGAATATATTAATAATAGGTTGTGGCCAACTTGGCGCAAGGCTTGCAAATATTTTAGATTCTCAGGGGCACGATATAGCTATAATAGGCTCTAACGAAGCTTTAATAACCAATTTAGACGAAAACTTTAGTGGCGTTTCCATACCAGGCAGCCCAATAGATGCGGATATTATGAAATCTGCTGGAATTGAAGGTTGCAACTACGTTATATGTGCAACAGAAAGCGACAACGCCAATATAATGGCCGCGCAAATTATAAAAAACACATTTAACATTGAAAATGTATTTGTGCGCGTTTTAGACCCTGTAAAATGCGAAACATATAGAGAAATGGGGCTAATAACAATATCGCCAACATCAATAGTTTTTGAATCTATATATTCAAAAATTTTTAATTCTGAAGCTAACAAAATAGTTAACTGCGGAAATTCTTCACTTAGCATAACAACAATTTCCTATGAAAAATGGATGAAAGGAAAAACTCTTAAAGACATAGAATATGTAGAAAACAATAAGCTTATAGGCTTTTCAGATGAGCAGTGCAAAACTCATATATTCACAAAAGAAAACTATAACTTTAAAATTAAAAAAAACTACAAACTAATATATATTTCAATTGTAAACTAAAAAGGAGGTAAACATTGACAATAATAATAGTAGGGGCTGGAAGCGTGGGTTACTACCTTTGCAGAACATTAATTACAACCACAAACTATAAAGTTAAAATTATAGAAAAAAACCAACTCCGTTGTGTTGTAACATCAAATAAATTAGATATACCAATAATTAACGGTGACGGCTCTAATATAAACATTTTAAGAAAAGCAAATGCCAAAAATGCAGATATATTAGTGGCGCTAACAGGAAAAGACGAAGACAATTTTATATGCTGCCAATTAGCAAAAAATAAGTTTAAAATAAAAACAACAATAGCTAAAATAAACAACCCAAAAAATATGGACATAATTAAAAAATTAGCGGCAGACATAGTAGTATCTAACACAGATACGCTCTCAAATATTATAACACAACAGCTAAACGCAATACACTACCATTTCATGACACACTTTACAAAAGGAGATACAGCAATTGTAGAATTTATAGTTAGCGAAAACAGCTATATGAATAACAAAAAAATTTGCGAAATAAATTGGCCAAAAGATACGCTAGTTGTAGCAATATCTAGAGAAGAAAAATCTATAGTGCCAAGCGGAAACACAGTTCTAAAAGCAAACGACAACGTTGTAATTTCCACAAAAGAATATAATAAAAAACACCTTAAAAAAATTTTTAATTAAATTTAGCACACTAATTATTAAAAAGCTATACACCTCCGCCATACTTATTATTCATATGTTATTTTTAAAAAATTACATAATCTTAAAATGTTTTAAATTAAATATAATCTTCCCTATATTGAATATTTAATTATATTTCAAATTTTACATTATAATAAATATTTACTTTACTGCACTATTAAATAAATTTGTTTAACATATATAACTTTAAGAACATGAGAAATAATTAAATATGCTTCAAAATTACCGTATTGTTTTTTAATACATTGTAAGATTTTTTTAATTTATATATCACCTTATTAATATTAAAACATTGTGGTTAATTTTTACTGAAAGGTAGGCCAAAATAATTTTAACATTTAAAAATTTATATTCATAAACAATATTTTTAAATTAAATATAAGGTTTTCCACAATACGCACAAAAACACTTTCCATAGCTTTTCTTGAAAAATTTTGGCAGATATTCTTCTACATTGGTTATGCAA
>CAMKFY010000051.1 GCA_946411985.1 uncultured Clostridiaceae bacterium | reverse complement strand
TATGTGAGGTATATTTATGGGTAGGTTTGAATTTAAGAACACGAATATAGAAGGGTTATTTTATGAAAATGTATAATGAATAAGAATATGAATAATAGACGGTATGCTATAGATTCTAGTAAAATAAAGAAAGGTTTAAATTGGAGCCCGTCTGTTAGCTTTGAGCAAGGTATAGCAAGCACAATAAAATGGTATATAGAAAATAAAAGATGGATGGATAGTGTTATATCAAACGATTATAGAAATTATTACAAAAATATGTATGGTAGTATGTGAGGTATATTTATGGGTAGGTTTGAATTTAAGAACACGAATATAGAAGGGCTTTTTGTGGTGGAATTAATTCCTTTTAAAGATGAAAGGGGTTATTTTATGGAAACATATAACGAGAGTGATTTTTTCAAAGCTGGGCTTTGTATGAAGTTTGTGCAAACTAATGAGTCTGCTTCTAAAAAAGGGGTGTTAAGAGGGTTACATTTTCAAAAAAAGAGCCCTCAGGGCAAGCTTGTTCGTTGCATACAAGGCGAAGTTTTTGACGTTGCTGTAGATATACGAAAGGGCTCGCCCACTTTTGGCATGTGGTTTGGGGTTACGCTTTCAGACAGTAATTTTAAACAGTTCTACATACCAGAGGGGTTTGCGCATGGTTTTTATGTTTTAAGTAACGAGGCAAAGTTTTTATATAAGGTTACAAATTTTTACAATAAAGAAGATGAAGGGGCAATTTTGTGGAACGACGCAGACGTTGGGATAAATTGGCCTATTTTAAATGGAGGAGCGCCTATTTTATCTAGCAAAGATAGAAATAACCCGAGGCTTATTGATATTAAATTTTAGTATATGGAGAGAGAGTTTTGATTAGTAGATATATACAGAATTTTATAAAATATATACCACTTCTTTGCTGTTTAACTTCTAGAGATTTTAAATTAAAATATAGACGGTCTATATTAGGAGTTGTATGGAGCATGCTAAACCCACTTCTTATAATGGTGGTGGTTACTTCTGTTTTTAGTGTAATATTAAAGGTAGATTCTAGTGATATGCCGTTTGCTGTGTTTTACATAACAGGGTCTTTAATTTTTAACTTTTTTGCAGAAGCTACAACCTCTTCAATGACGGCGGTTATTTCAAATTCCTCTTTAATACAGAAGGTTTACGTGCCAAAATATATATTTATATTTGAAAAATGTGCTTTTTCGCTTCTTAATATGGTGCTTTCTTCTATAGCTGTTATATGTGTTATGATTTTTTATATATTCACAGGTGAGGTGAAAATACACCCAACTATTTTTTTAATATTTATACCTATGATTTTCACATTTTTGTTTTCGGTGGGCATTGGGCTTATGCTTTCAACCTTAACGGTGTTTTTTAGGGATATGGTGCATATTTGGGGCGTTATTATTACAATTTGGTTATATTTAACGCCTGTTATATACCCAATTAAAATGTTGCATGCTAGCAACATAGATTGGATAGTGCGTCTTAACCCTGTTTATTATTTTGTAGATGATTTGAGGCAGTTTATGGTGTTGGGAAGTTTTCCCGGAGTAGATCATTTTGTGTTTGAAGGGTTTAGTTGTGGGGTTGTGTTGCTTTTTGGTGTTGTTATATTTAAAAAGGCGCAGGATAGATTTATATTGCATATTTAATTTTTAGGAGGCATATTTTTTTAAAAATGGGTTTAATAAGCGATGATATAGCTATTGTAGTAGATAATGTTTCTGTGCATTTTAACATGAGCAGTGAAAAATTGAATTCTTTTAAGGAATATTTCATAAAACTTATAAAGAGGCAACTTTTTTTCAAAAAATTTGTAGCTTTAGAAAATATAAATTTAGAAATAAAAAAGGGTGATATTTTTGGCATAGTAGGTTTGAATGGTAGCGGTAAAAGCACCTTGTTAAAGGTTATATCGGGCATATTAAAGCCCACGTTTGGTAGGGTTCAGGTGTTTGGCAGCATATCACCGCTTATTGAGCTTGGGGCAGGTTTTAACATGGAGCTTACCGCAAGAGAGAACATATTTTTAAACGGGGCTGTGTTAGGGTATTCTAAGAAATTTATTAACGAAAAATTTGAAGACATAGTAGCGTTTTCTGAGATGAGAAATTTTTTAGATGTGCCCATGAAAAATTTTTCTTCTGGAATGGTGGCACGTGTTGCCTTTTCAATAGCCACAGTAGTGAAGCCCGATATATTAATAGTAGATGAAATACTTTCAGTTGGAGATTTTCGGTTCCAGAAAAAGTGTAACGAAAGAATAAAAAGTATGATGGATAGCGGCACAACAGTAATTTTGGTGTCTCATCAGCTTAGCCAAATTGAAAGGGTATGTAGCAGCGTTTTGTGGTTGGAAAAGGGGCATGTTAAAATGGTTGGCGAAACGGATAAGGTATGTTATTTATATAAAAATAGTTAATTTTAAAGAGGTGTTTTAGGTGGATATATCTTTCGATAAAGATTATTTCAGAGATTATAAATATAATTCTGTGCTCGTTAAATATTTTGATGATGAAAATGTAAAAGATAGCTTAAAGAATATAGCAGCAAAAATAGTGAGAGATTTTTCGCCGAGATTGGTGTTAGATTGCAGTTGTGTTGGCGGCTATTTAGTGCACTATTTAAGGGAGCTTGGTGTAGAAGCATATGGCATTAGCTACTCAGATTATATAATAAATAAAATTGAGCCTGCCTATAAAGAGGGTTGCTATAGATGTTCTATTTTAGATGGCTTACCGCAAGAATTGCCTCAAGAATATGATTTGGTGGTTTGCTTTCAAGATGTTAAATATGTTAACTTTTTATATTTTGAGGAAGTTATATGTAAAATATCTCAGCTATCTTGTGATGTGTTGTTTGGCTATTTTTCAGCACAAGATCAACAGCATGTGGATTATGCGGTAGATAGAATATCCACTTTTTTTGCAAAAAATAACATGTTCAGAAGCTTAACAAATTTGTTCGACACCCCTCATTTTAATATAGCAATATATAGTGAGGTTTACGATAAAGATAAACATAAAGTTGTAGAAGAATATGAAAGCTATATAAAAAATAAGGCTTTTATGGAAAAAAGGTTAATATTGCGGAACAAATGTTTAAACGATAAAGTTTTAAGATATTCTCAAAATGCTGTTATATTTAAAAATTTTAACTATAAATATTACAAATTAAAAAAGGAAATGGCAGATCTTAAGCTGCAAAACAGAGCTCTTAGAATAACAGAGAGCATGTATAAGGAAATAAAAAATGCATTTTTTTGGAAGGTTACAAAGCCGGCACGGGTGGTTGTAGATTTTTTTAAGTGGCTTTTAAAAAATTTCAGGAGTATTTTATTTACAGTTTTAAAAAATACGCAACCTAAAAAAATAAAATCTTTTATAGTTTTCGTGTTAAGGTTTGGTTTGTTAGCAGGCATTAAGCAGCTGTTTAAAGCAAACAAAGATATAACGCATCTTATCCTTTTTAGGGAATATTTTAAAAAGGTGTCGCCAACAAAAAAAGAGTTAGAATATCAAAGGCGGTTTAATTTTAATAAACGGTTAATTTTTTCCGTTGTTGTGCCTCTTTATAACACTCCAATTAAATTTTTAAAGGCTATGATAGAATCTGTTATAAACCAAACGTATCCATATTGGCAGCTTTGTTTGGCCGATGGCAGTGAGGGGGATTGTGCTTATGTGCAAAAATGTTGTGAAGAGTATATGGCAGCTGATTCTAGAATAATATATAAAAAATTAGATAAGAATATGGGCATAGCCGAAAACACAAATGCCGCGTTAAAACTCGCAACTGGAGATTATATAGCATTATTAGACCACGATGATATGTTAGCTCCAATAGCGCTATTTGAAAATGCTAGGGTTATAGAAGAAAAGGGCGCAGACTTTATATATAGTGACGAAATGACATTTACAAACGATAATTTGTACGATATAACATTTATGAATTTTAAGCCAGATTTTGCGCCAGACACTTTGCTTACAAATAACTATATATGTCATCTTAGTGTTTTCTCAAAAGAGTTGCAGGAGAAGGTTGGTTTTTTTTCTAGTGAGTATGATGGCAGCCAAGACTACGATTTTGTTTTGAGGCTTTGTGAGCAAGCGAAGTTAATATACCACATACCAAAACTTCTATATTATTGGAGAGCGTCTGCCAATTCTGTGGCGGCAGACGTTAGTGCGAAGCCGTATTGTATAGAATCGGGCAAAAAGGCCATAGCAGCTCATTTAGCACGAATTGGTAGGAAAGCTAAAGTGTGTGATACCAAATACCCGTCCACATATAAAGTGGAATATAGCATAAAAGGTGAGCCACTTGTGTCTATTTTAATTCCAAATAAAGATCATCTTGTAGATTTGAGTGTTTGTGTTAAGTCTATATTAGAAAAGTCTACATATAAAAATTTTGAGATAGTAATAATAGAAAATGGCAGTGATTTTGAAACGTTAGATTATTATAAAGTGTTAGAAAAAAAAGATAACAGAATAAAGGTGGTATATTATAAAGGCGGGTTTAACTATTCTGCTATAAATAATTTTGGTATAAAATTCGTAAAAGGGGATTATTTCATATTTTTAAATAATGACACCGAAATTATAAGCCCAAACTGGATAGAAGAGATGTTAATGTTTGCTCAGCGCAGCGATGTTGGGGCTGTTGGGGCTAAGCTATATTATGAAGATGACACTATTCAGCATGCTGGCGTTATTATTGGTATTTTAGGGTTGGCAGGCCATGCATATAGGCATCTGCCAAAGCATGTTGTTGGCTATTGTTTTAGGCCTATGTTAGTGCAAAATTTAAGTGCTGTAACAGCTGCGTGTTTTATGACAAGTAGGAGTGCTTTTAACAAAGTGGGCGGGTTTGATGAAGACATTAAGGTGGCTTTTAACGACGTAGACTTTTGTTTGCGGTTAAGGCAGGCAGGGTTTTTAGTGGTGTTTACGCCGTACGCTGAACTATATCATTACGAGTCTAAAAGTAGGGGCTCCGATAACGATACGCCTAGTAAATTTGCACGGTTTAGTTACGAGGTGGAGCTTATGTGCAAACGTTGGGAAAAGATATTAAAAGATGGGGATCCATACTACAATAAAAATTTAACGTTGGAAAACGAGGGGTATGGTTTGCGGTTTTAATATTGTTTATTTGGTACGAAATTTATTCTTTTTTTAGATTCTATATATATTATTCTGCCTTTCTCGTTTGCGCCTATATGTTTTTTAAGCATTTCGTTACATAAACTTAGAAGGTATTCTGTTTTAGATATATCGTCTATGTTGAATGTAATTCTATCCTCAAATGTTATTTGTACTGTGTTGTTAGTTCGTATTTCTACGTTTGTTATATTACTAATTTCTTTGGTTTTTATCGCGTTTTTTATTATGTTTAGGTTCTCATTCTCGTTATTTGGCAGTTTTAAAAAGCTGCCTTTTTTTTGGTTATTAAAGTTTAGCCCTTGTATTGTTAATATGAACGATTTTTCTGGTGGGTTTAGGCCAGCATCTTCAATAATTCTACCATTTTTAGATATGAACAGATATGTTTCGTTTTGTTTTTCTATACAAAAATCTACTTCTGCCATTTTGCAGTTAACTGTTATTGCGTTTGGGAAATTTTTCGTTATATTAACTTCTTCAAGGTCTGTTAGAATATTAAATATATATTTTTCAGCTTTTTTAGTGTTTGTTAATATTAAATTATCACCTAACCTTATTCGGCTTAATTTTATTATAATTTCGTCGCTATAAGGTGCGTTGCCTTTTATGTTTATATATTCTATATTAAAAAGCACAGTAAGAGAAAGTATTAATAGCGTTGTTGTAGATATTATTCCGAATATTATGTAGTATAGCATATATCTCTTTTTTTTATATCTTCTACGTCTTATTTTTTGCGTGTTTTTTGTTTTATTTTTTTTCATATTTTCCTCAAACATAAAATTATTATTTTATAAATATGCTTACGTTTAGTTTAAATGTTTTATTTAATAGTTTATATTTATAAAATATTGTATAGAATTAATGTAACTTTATTTATTTTAAGTTTTTAATATTTTCCTCAAACATAAAATTATTATTTTATAAATATGTTTAC
>CAMKFY010000050.1 GCA_946411985.1 uncultured Clostridiaceae bacterium | reverse complement strand
AGCTATTATTCCTGTAAACACTGGTATGAAGCATAGCATAAAGTTACTAAAATTTTTTATTGTATGCGATATATCGTTAACACAATTTATAATTGGAGTTATTATTATTCCACATGTGCACACTGCCATTAGAGTGCCAAGAACTCCGTTTAAATTGGAGCCTGTTATGCCAGGTTTAATACTGTTAAACAATGAACAAATTAACATAATTGCAATACAACTTATAAATACTACTAGGGGAGTTTTTATAAGTTTTGTGGCTTTTGAAAAAACAAGTTTAAAAATTTTAGTTATGTCAAAATTTTGTATTTCGTCTGGCCTGGGGGAATTTATTCCTAGTTCGTTTAGGTCTTTTTTAACGTTTTCTGGGAGATTATTATTTAGTTCGTCTATGTTTGCTTCGTTATATTTTTCATCTAATATTGTTGAAAAATTTTCCTGTTCCATTGCAATAATTTTTGGGTTTATAACTGTTAAAAGTAGTAAAACTAATATTAATTTTTTCAATAGACGGGATATCATTAAATTCCTCCAGAGTTTTATACTTCAATTATTTTTTTAAATTTTCATTTTAAGTTTATTAATTTTTCTAGCGTTTTAATTAAATTTTCAAACATAGGCAAAGCAAGTAATATTATAGCCACCTTTCCGCCAAGTTCCACCTTTGTAGATATGGAGCTATACCCACAGTCTTTGCATGTTTCAGATGCAATTTGCGTGATGTAACATATACCGAGAGCTTTCATTATTGTTGTTATGTATATATTATTTAGTTGAAAGTTTGTAACGCAGTTGGCGATTATATTAAAAAAAGGTGTGAAGTTTGAAAATATTATGGCAAGAATTAAAACAGAGGCCATTAAAGATATTAATAGTGAAAATTCGGGGTTTGTTTTTTTTAATATAACACAAATAGATACGGCAATTATTGCTAGCCCTACAATAGGAAAAATCATAATATTAGCTCTTTAATATAAACTAAATAGGTTTTTTATTGTTTCAAATAGCCTGTTTATTTGTGTTATAATTATTAAGAGCACAACTATAAGCCCTGCTAAAGATGTTAACATTGCCTGTTCATCTTTTCCAAATCTTATTAAAACTTGGTTTATTACGGCCACTATTATTCCAATAGCAGCAATTTTAAAAATCAAATCTATTTCCATCATTAAAAATCACCTTTTAAATTATTTTTTTATATAAAAATTATAAATGTTGCAGCACCAATTAATATTCCTAAAGATCTTGAAAGTTTCCCTTTTGAACTATAATTTTTTTGAGCTAACTTTAAATTTTCTTCAAATCTTGCCACAATATGTTTTAGCGCTAATATTTGGCCTTTTGAATCTGACGCTCCTATTATGTTTGAAAGAGATTTTAAAAGTTCCTTATCGTATGTTGAAATATGGCAGTTCCATTCTTCAATTGAAAGTTGCCATGCTTTTGGGAAAGGTTCAACTTCTATATATTTTTTTAAATATTGCAAAAATTCTAAGTTATTAAAATTTTCATTTAAGCTTATGTTGTAAAACATGCTTTTAATGTCTGTTTTGCTATATCTTATTTCTGTTATAATCCAGTTTATTAGGTATATTATTTTCTCAATTTGTTGTATGTTAATCTTTAAATATTTAGAATTGCATAGCCCTATAATTACAGGGCAGATGCTTAGAAGTGCTGTGCCTAACTGTTTCATATTAAATCACCAACTTTAACTATTTTTTCTATAGCGCACGGTGCTTTTTTGCCTTGCAAAATTGCTATATTTGAAAAAGCGTTAGTTTTTAATATGTTAATTAATATTTCTCTTTTTTTTATTTCTTCTTCGTTTTCTCCATGGGCAGTTGCAATTAGCTTTATTCCAGTTCCAACACATTTTTTAATAGCTTTAATGTCTTCTTCGTCTCCAATTTCGTCACATATTATAAAGTTTGGGTTCATTGTTCGTATTGCTGCGTTTATGCCGTCACTTTTTTTCCAAAAATCAAAAACATCAGCATAAGATACGTTATTTTGTAACACTCCATTTAAAGACGCTGCAATTTCTCCGCGGCTGTCTATTATAGACACCGACTCTGTTTTTAAGTTTTTTGCAATGTCTTTAAGTATTGTTGTTTTTCCGCTAGCAGGAGGCCCTACAATTAATAGATTGCCTACATCTCCTTTTAATGTTTTAATTATTGAGCTTGCTGCTCCTTCTATTTGCCTTGCTATTCTAATATTTATAGAATTTATATTTTTTATGTTTGTTATTTTCCCGTTCTCGTAAACTGCAGTTCCGGCAATGCCTGCTCTATGCCCTCCTTTTAGTGTAATGAAACCGCTTTTAATTTCTTCTGTGTGCGAATGTATAGAATAGCCACATATTGCTTTAAAACATTCTGTTATTTCTTCAATTGATAGTATTTTTTTTAGTGTATATATGTTATTTTCATAGTTTATTATTATATATCTTCCTGCTCTTAGCCTTACTTCTGAAGCTTTTTGTTGCACCTCTACCGGGCATGTTTTTAAAATTTTTGATATACCGTCTGGCAAGTTTTTTATTGCTCTATTAAATTCAACATCCATTTTAAAAAATTTTCACCTCTTTTTTATATTTATATAAAAACTTTATGTTGGTTGTCCTTTTACTATGCCAAAAATTTTAAATATTTTAATTTATTTACAAATATCAATTTTTATGATATTATGAGAACTAATATTTCATATACTTTTACGTTAGGGTGGTTTTGTTTAATGGTGGAAGGTTCTGTTGAAGATAGGACGTTGTTGCAGGAAGAAGATGTTAAAGAAATAAATGGTTTTGTATTGGTTGTTTTTAATTTTTTAGAAGTGTTTACCTCTACATTTGTGTTTGTTATTATGTTGCTTTTGCTTGTTGTGCGTGCTGTAGGGGTAGACGGGTCTTCTATGGAGCATACGCTAACGCATTCAGATAAACTTATTGTTTTAAATTATTTTTTTAGTCAACCAAACTATAAAGATATAGTTGTATTAAATGGTGTTAATATTAAGGGCTGTGATGCGTTAATAGTAAAGCGTGTTATTGCAAAAGAAGGCGATGTTGTTGATATAAAAGATAGTAGTGTTTATGTTAATGGTGTTAAGTTAAATGAGCCATATGCAGTGGGAAAAACATTGCCAGGAAACGCTATTTCATACCCTTTTAAAGTTCCAAAAGGTTTTATATTTTATTTAGGAGATAACAGGGAAAATTCAGGAGATGCACGGTCTTTTGGAGTGTTGCCAGTTGATAAGAGTAAAGGCAGGGTTATTGGGAGATTTTTGCCGCTTAGAAAATTCACAATTTTTTAATAGATTTTAAGCAGTGCAGTTTAAAGGGTGTTTATTTTGAATAATTTTGAAGATTCTAATAAATATAGCTGGTATCCTGGGCATATGAGAAAGGCTCGCTATTTAATAAAACAAAACTTAAAAAATGTGGATCTTGTTTTTGAATTGCGAGATAGCAGGGCGCCACTTGCCACTAAAAATAGCTACATTTCCAACATAGTAAAATATAAAAAAAAAATTTTGTTACTTGGCAAAAGTGATTTAAGTAACCCAAGTGTTACTAATTTATGGTTACAATATTTTAAAAATAAAAATTGTTGTGACGGCGTTTTGGCAGTTAACTGTAAGAATTTTAAACAAACTAGAAATATATTAAATGTTTGTGGCGGCGTTTTGCGAGAACGCGGTTTTAAAAAAAGTAGGCATATAAGGTTTAGAGCCATGGTTGTAGGAGTGGCAAATGTAGGGAAATCTACACTAATTAATAGCCTGGTTGGCTCTAAAAAGGCAAGAACTGGAAATTTTCCAGGCGTTACACTCTCTAAACAGTGGGTTTGCTTAAACAACAACATAGATTTGCTAGATATGCCTGGCAGTTTGGATGTTGAAAACAAAGAAGAAAATGGCTATATATTGGAGCTTTTAGGCTGTGTTAAATATGGTGCTTTTGATGAAGAAAATGTGGCTTTTGAGCTGCTAAAATTTTTAAAAAATAATAAAAAAGATTTAATGCAAAATATTTTCGGTTTAAATTGGCAAGATGAAGAGTATGAGTTGTTAAACTTGTATGCCAAAAGGAGGTCTTTTTTTAAAAAAGGTGGAGAAATAGATATAAAAAGGGCAGCTTTGTTTCTAATTGAAGAATTTAGAAATGGTAAATTTGGTAGAATAAGTTTGCAAACCCCAAAATTTTAGTTTTAGGAGTGGCCTCATGGAGCTTTTTGAGTTTGATGAAAATATAAAAGAAAACGTTGATGGGCTTTTGTGCGGTGTAGATGAGGCTGGTAGAGGGCCATTGGCTGGCCCTGTGGTTGCTGCTGCAGTTATTTTAAAAAAAGATGCTAGGTTATATATTCCAGACGTTAATGATAGCAAAAAATTTAGCGAAAAAAAACGAAATATTTTGTATAAAAATATTTTAAATGCCGCGGTAGACATTGGAGTGGGCTCGGTTTGCGCTAAAAAAATTGACGAAATTAACATATTAAACGCCACAATGCTTGCTATGAAAAAAGCTATAGAAAGTTTGAAAATAGTTCCATATTTAGTTTTAGTAGATGGGAATAGGGTTCCCAACGTTAACATAAAATCTAGATGTGTTGTTAAAGGGGATTGCAAAAGCGCGTCTATTGCTGCTGCGTCTATTGTGGCTAAGGTAACTAGAGATAATTTTATGATAGAGTTAGACAAAAAATATGAAGGCTATTATTTTAAAAACAACAAAGGCTATGGAACAAAAAAACATTATGAAAGTATATTAAATTTGGGCATTACTGCCGAGCATAGAAAAACATTTCTAAAAAATTTTAAAGAAAAAATATTTAAAACTCAGAATATATCTGGTATTATAGGAGAAAAGGTTTGTTATGGTTGGCTTTGCTCTAATGGATATAACGTTATTTGCAAAAACTATAAAAGCAGGTTTGGTGAAATAGATTTAATAGCCACGAAAGGCAGCTATATATATTTTGTGGAAGTAAAATTAAGGAAATATGGTTGCAAATATTCTCCTAAAGAGGTTGTAAATTTAAAAAAACAGCAAAAAATAATAAAAACTGCAATTATTTTTAATGAAAATAATAAAAATAGCTATCAACCAAAGTTTGTTGTTATGGAAGTTTTGAGGAACTCTTCAGGCAGGTTTAATGTTAATTTTATAGATAATGCATTTTACGTTGAGGGCGAGTATGAACTTTTTAGGGGCGTTTGATATTAAATTTTAACTATTAGGGAGATTTTATGTTTTATATAAGCACTAGAAATAAGTTTGAAAAGGTTTCTTCTTCACAAGCTATAGTTGAAGGCATGGCTGGAAGTGGTGGGCTTTTTGTTTGTAGTAGTTTTCCTAAAATTGAATTAAATGATATAAATAATATTGTGAATATGAGTTATTGGCAACGTGCGTGTTTTATTTTGAACAAATTTTTAACGGATTTTAAATATGAAGATATAGAATTTTGCGTAAAACAGGCCTATTCTGCAGAAAAGTTTGCAACAAATAATATAGTGGAGCTTAAAAGTTTAAATAGCAATTTATTTATTTTGGAGTTGTGGCACGGGCCAACGGCAGCTTTTAAAGACATGGCTTTGCAGCTTCTACCGCATATAATGCAAAAAGCAATTAGAATATGTGGTTGTAACAAAAAAGCATTAATATTAACAGCCACTTCAGGAGACACTGGGAAAGCAGCTTTAGAAGGCTTTAAAAATGTTGCAGGCACTGAAATATTTGTTTTCTACCCCAAATATGGAGTTTCTAAAATGCAAGAGCTACAAATGATAACGCAGGATGGGGATAATGTTCATGTTTGTGGCATTAATGGTAATTTTGATGATGCTCAACGTGGTGTTAAAAATATTCTTTCAGATTTGGCTTTTAAAGAAATGTTAAATGAAAACGGGTTCTTTTTTTCTACTGCAAATTCTATAAATTGGGGCAGGCTCGTAGCTCAAATAGTTTACTACTTTTCAGCATATTGCGATATGGTAAAGCATGGCTATATAAAGGTTGGCGATAAAATAAATTTTGTGGTTCCTACCGGAAATTTTGGAAATATTTTAGCGTGCTACTATGCAAAAAAAATGGGGCTTTTTATTGAAGATATTGTGGCTGCTTCAAATAGCAATTGTGTTATAACAGATTTTATAAACACTGGAATTTATAATAAAAATAGAGAATTTTTTAAGACAATATCGCCTTCTATGGATATTTTGGTGTCTAGTAATTTGGAACGCTTAATTTTTGATATTAGTAACCATGAATATGTTTGCAAGGTTTATGATGAATTTGAAAAAAGTGGTAAATTTGAGTTAAATGAGAAAGTTTTTAATATATTAAAAAATAGTTT
>CAMKFY010000049.1 GCA_946411985.1 uncultured Clostridiaceae bacterium | reverse complement strand
ATATATTGAGGATTTAGCTTTAGAGTTTGAGAAGTTAAATTCAGATACGCATATTGAATTTGTGCGATTTAGTGATGATGAAAACTATAGAGTAAACGTTTTAAATGAAGTGCTAAATAAAAATGCGAGTGTTATATTTGTTCATGGTGGCAAAGATGTTAGCTTTTTTAAAGATTTGCTGTATAATTTTGATGATATTAAATATTCCAACATGCTAACAAAATTAGAAGGCGTGTCTGTTTTTAAAGCGGGCGAGTATGTGGTTGGGCTTTTTGCTAATGGCAATGTTCTTAACAAATTTAAAATACATTTAAATAATATAAAGAATTTAAATGGTTTTAAAAATGCAATATGTAATATTAAAACGCAATGTAAATATTTTGATAAAAATGGGGTGTTTTGCAAAGATGCAGACCTTTCTTCTATATTTTGTAGTGTAGATTTTAACAATGGCGAGCTGTCAAAATATTTTGAAGATATAACAGAGCTTCTAAAAGAAAAATCTAAAGGCACAATTGAGGATTTTATATGTGGTAGAGCTGTTTTTTATATTGGCAGCGCAAGATATTTAAATTTGAAGGCAATAAAAAGCAACACTACCAACATAAAATATATACCTCTGCCACTGTGTTGTAGGCTTGTTATGTTAAAGGAGGAAGATTATTTTTGTATAACTAAAAATAATTCTAAAGCCAAAAATGAAAAAATATTGGAATTTTTAAGCTACCTTTCAAAAAATATGAAATTTGTTAGTGATGACGTTAAAATTTTAAATAGCAATATTATTAACATGCCACCAAATTATAAAAATATGTTGGTGGATGGGTTAAAACTTTTAAATTCGGGCAAATTTTCTTTTTCTAACTTTAAAGATTATTTTAAAAAAGAGTACGAGAAATATAAAATGTTTGATAGTTCGCTTTAATATAGCTTTTAAATAGCTTTAAGTTATAATATTATTATATTTAATATTTAATGCGGAGTGTTTAAATTGAGAATAATACACACGTCAGATTGGCATATAGGCAGGTTTTTAAACGGATATAGTTTGCTAGAAGATCAGGCGTATTTTTTAAATTGGTTAGTAGACGTACTAACTAAAGAGAATGTAGACGTTTTAATAGTGTCGGGAGATATATATAACACCGCGTCACCATCTGCAGCTTGTGTTGGATTGTTAGATGAGTTTTTATGCAAGGTGGTGTTAGAGTTAAAAAAAACAGTGTTATTAATAGCTGGAAATCACGATTCGCCTGAAAAATTGGGCTTTTCTTCCAAATTATTAGAAAAATCTGGTTTAATAATATCTACAAATTTGAAAGATATACGGAATGTTATATTAAAAACAATGCCTTTTTCTGTTGGTGTAACATTATTTCCATTTATTAGTATTGCTGCTGTTAAAGAAGCATTTAAAGATAGGAAAATTACAAGTTTTGATGTAGCTGCAGAGCTTATATATGAGAACAAAATAAAAAATATTGCTAAATGTGACGTGAACATACTTTGTGCTCATGGTTTATTTTTAGGAGAAAATGGGAGTTTAAATTATTGTGATTCTGAATTAGCAATAGGGGGTTTAGACGTTGCTAATTTAAAAAGATTTAAATATTTTTCGTATGTTGCGTTAGGGCATCTGCATGGGTTTCAACGTGCTGGTGTTAATGGTTTTTATTGCGGCTCGCCACTTAAATATTCTGTTAGCGAGGCAAGCCACGAAAAACGGTTAATTTTATTAGATATTAAAGATAAAGATAATATAAAAATAGAACACATATTTGTGGAGCCTAAAAGAGATTTAATAATAAAAGAAGATAATTTTAAAAATTTATTAAATATAAAAACAGATAATTTCGTTTCTGTAAGGTTAACTGATGAGAGTTTTGTTATAGACCCATACAGCAGGTTGAAACAAAATATGCCAAACATACTAGAAATTTCATACAGCAATATAAATATTAAAGGCTGTGACAATTTTAAAGTTAGTAGGGAAAAGCCAATAGATATGTTGTTTGAAGAATTTTATAATGCTGTTGTTGGCAGAAATATGAACGTATTAGAAAAAGATTTGCTAAAAAATGTGTTAAGTAAGGTAGACAACGATGATATAACATGAAATTTTAAAAATTTAGTATATAATGCCACATTATATACTGTTTGAATACTTTTATAATATAGATAGATATTATATATCGTCTTTGCATACTCCAAATAGCAAATAATGCAAAAGACAATTTATGGCTCTTAATATGTGTTTGTGTTTTTGCTATGATGTTTTTCCAAGCAGCTATTAATATTGGCATGGTTCTTTGTGTGCTACCTATAATTGGTATTCCATTGCCGTTTTTAAGTGCTGTAGGCTTTAGTATTGTTTCCGCATATATGTGCTTAGTGTTCATAAACATTTATATAAGCCTACTCTATTTTAAATTTTAATAAATATAAATTATTAAAGTAATATTATTATAATGCGAATATTTATTTTATAAGTTTTGTCACAATATTAAATTAAAATAAAGACCGTTTTATTATAGATATTTTACATTTAGCTTATTAAATTTTTTTATGTTATTACGAAATAAATAGAAATTTAAATTTGGATAACTGTATAATAAGGTTTTGGCAATAGGGCAAGTTTAACTAAAACTGCTTATACGTTATGTTGTTTAAGAGGGCATGTAGATGAAGTTAAAAAGGTTAAGGTTTTGTGCGTTTGGGCCATATGTTAAAGAGCAGGATATAGATTTTACTTTATTTGAAAATGAGAACCTATTTTTAATAACAGGAGCCACGGGCGCTGGCAAAACTACAATATTTGATGCCATATCTTTTGCGCTTTATGGCGACGTGAGCGGGCAAAGGAAAGACGTTAAAACTTTAAAGAGTGATTTAGCAAGCTCCACAAATTTGTGTTTTGTTGAGCTGCAGTTTGAGGTTAGTGGCAAAACATATTCTATTACGCGCCAGCCCGACCAGATGGTGTTAAAATCTAAGGGAGAGGGGCTAAAGCTAAAAAAGCATTCAGCTGAGCTAATAATGCCAGATGGCAAAATAAACACCAACTTAAAAGATATAAACAATATTATTGTTAACAATGTTTTAGGGGTAGATAAATATAATTTTAATAAGCTTATTATGTTGCCACAAGGCCAATTTCAAAAACTTTTAACAGAAAAAGGTGAAGAGCAGGCAAACACATTTAGAAAAATTTTTGATACTAAAATTTATGAGAATGTGGCTGTAAAATTTTTTGAAGAAAAGCAAAATATAAAAAAGGAATATGACTATAAATATGCTGAAAATTTAAAAAAAATAGATAATTTTGTTGTAGCAGAAGATTTTATGCCGGTGGGGAGCGATGTTAGATTTGCTGAACGGTTAGATATTTTTTCAAAGCAAAATTTAAAAGATGAGCAATGCCTTAAGGGGTTGGAGTTAGAAATTAAAGATGTTAATTTGGCAATTCAGCATTTAGAGGTGTCTTTGAAAATTGCGTATGAGCAACAGCATAAAAAAAATGAAGTGCAACGTTTGAAGAAGAATTTAGAAAATTTGAATTTAAAAAAGCCAAATGTAGAAGAAGTTGAAAAAAAACGTAAACTTCTAAGTAGCATAGAAAATGTTGAAATATATTATAATATTTGGCAAGATAAACTAGTTGAATATAATAAAAAATATAGGCATTTAAAAATTTTAAAGAACAAATTAAGAAATGAAGAAACTAAAAATAAAGAAGCTTTGAAAGGCCAATTAAAGTTAAATATTTTACAAAAAGAATTAGATGAATTAAACAAAATGCATAATAATTTTTTAGTTTTAGAAAATAGTTTTAACTGTGCAGAGCAATTACATAAAAAAAATGTTTATTTTAAACGAGAGCTTTCAAAATTTCAAGAAGAGCTAAAAAATTTAGAAATAATAAAAGAGCTGCAGGCTAAAAAGTTAGATATTAATAATTTGGCACAACGAAATTATAATTTTGAAACGCTTATTAAATATAAAAATGAATATGAAGTGTTGCAGCAAAAAATTGAAAATTTAAATTTTAAATATCTAGAGCTTTGTAGAGCTTTTTATGAGCAGCAGGCATACTTTTTAGCTAAAAATTTAAAAGAAAAAATGCCGTGCCCCGTATGCGGTTCTTTGGCGCACCCAGCACCAAGAAAAAAAAATAGTGGCTCAAAAATTGTTACTAAAAAGGAAATTGAGAGCGTAAGAAAAGAATTGTTTAAAGAAAAAGATTACGCTTCATCTTTAAAAAAAGAGATAGAAAACATACTAAAGAGTTTAAAAGAAGAGGGCATACCAGGCGGCGTTTTTGAGAGCATAAATAGCATAGAACAATTTTTAAAGATTGGTTTTAAACAGCAAAAAGAGAAGGAAGATTTATTTAAAATAGAGGTTACAAAGCTTAAAAATAAAGTGCAAATAAATATTAATGAAGACTATAACTTGGCTATTTCAAACATAAAAATTAAAAAGCAAGAAGCTAAAACAAATATTGAGAGCATAGAAAAGCAAATTAATAATTTTTTAAAAAATATACCGCAAGAATTAAGGAAAAAGGAAAAGTTATTAAAATATGGTGAAACTATTAAATTAAAAGTTAGTAGTAGTAAAAATGAAATAAAACGCATACAAGGCAGAATTTCTAATTCGGAGAAAATTTTAAATAAGTTAGTTGGGAAATATGAATCTTTAAAAGATAGTTTTAAAGATGTTAAAGGTTATAAAAATAAAGTGAGGGCAGAATTTTTTTTAAAGCTTAAAAATGCTGGCCTGAGTTTAGATGAGTTTTCTGATATATTAAAAGATTTAGATGCAGTAAAAGAATTTGTTAAAAATAGCGAAGAAATTTTAAAAGAAATAGAAAAATGTGAGCTTGAAATTAAATCTATAGAAAAACATTTAAATTATTCTGAAGATTACGATGTTAACGGCATTTTAAAAGAAAAGCAAGACATGGTATTAGTTCAAAAGAGCTTAACACTTAGAGAAAAGAAAATTTATAATCGTTTAATTTTAAATAAAAATTGCCTTAACGATATAGACAAAAACTTAGCAGATATTAAAAAATTAGAAGAACGTTTCGCTGTGGCAAACCTTTTAAGTGAGGTGGCAAAAGGCAGCCGCAAGAGAATAGGTTTTGAAAAATATGTTCTTACTTCGTGTTTAAATGAGGTTTTATATTTTGCTAATGAGTGGCTAAAAAAGGCCACCAATGGCCGGTATAGCTTTTCACCGTTTAATGGGAGCCAATGCAGTTTAGATTTTAATATTTTTGACGTTTACAGCGGGAAAATAAGGCCTGTAAACACTTTGTCTGGCGGCGAAACTTTTGCAGCTTCTTTGGCACTTTGCTTAGGGCTTTGCAGTAGCGTATCTTATAAATGTGGTGGCGTGGAGCTTGGCACAATGCTAATAGATGAAGGGTTTGGAAATTTGGATGTTGGATATTTAGATAGTGTTGTTTCATGCCTCACAAACCTAAATAAATTTGGCAGGCAGATAGGCCTAATCTCTCATATAGCAGATTTGAAAACTAAAATAAAAGCGCAAATAAATGTAAAAAAAAGTGCCAATGGCAGTAATTTAAAGCTTATAATTTAATTTATTTTTTGCTTGTTTAAAATTAAGCGCAAAATGTAATGCTTGCTGCCTTATAATGTATTATAACAGCCTTATTTTAGGAATAATGTGAATATTAGGCGCATAAATAAAAATAAATTAAACTATAAAATTTTGAAAACATATTTTGAAAGCATATTAGAAATTTGTTATAATGAAGGTTATTATTGGTGTTATTTGGTTTATATTAAAATTTAATTGGAGTTGAATTTAAATATGAGCAAACAAATAAAAGTGTTTGGTTTGGTTTTAGGAGTTTTTCTCATGGTATATTTTCTAGTTTATATATTTAAAAAGCCAGCACAACAAAACATAGAAAATTATAAAAGAGCAGACGTATATAATAACGTTAGCGTTCCTGCTAACGGGAGCTCATTGAGTGATATTGAAAAATCAGATTTGAATGAGCAGGCATTAAAAGCAGCAAAAAACTATTTGAGCGAATCTAGCTTTTCTAGAGATGGTTTAATAAACCGTTTAAAATTCAACAAATTTAAAGATGAGCAAATTAATAGAGTTGTGCAAAAGTTAGAAGTTGAAAAGCCAGAAATTTGGGATGAACAAGCATTAAGAGCAGCTGAAAACTATTTAAATAAATCTGGTTTTTCTAAACATGGTTTGATAGATAGGTTGAAGCTTGAAAAATTTACAAATAAGCAAGCTAATAACGCTGTGCAAACTTTAGATAAGCATAAAAATGTAGATTGGGATGAGCAGGCGTTTAAAGCAGCTGAAAACTATTTGTGTTATTTTTGCCTTTCTAGGGAAGGTTTGCTAAATAGGCTACAGTTTAATAAATTTACAAAAGACCAAGCAAATAGAGCTGTAAGCAGATTGGAAAGCGCTGGGAAAGTAGATTGGAACGAACAGGTATTAAAGCAGGCTGAGAGTTACGTAGCTGGCAATAATTTTTCAAAGCAAAAAATAATAAATCAGCTAAGAAATAAAAAATTTACAAAAGAGCAAGCTGAAAACGCTGTTAACATTGTTTTAAGTAAGAGAAAAAATTAAAAGGTTAAAAAAGTTGTAAAATATATTAAAAATTTGGTATAATGTAGCAAAATATGTTTAATGTTTACATATAAAATTTATGGAGGTTAAATTTAAATATGAGTAAAAAAATAAAGATGTTAGGTATAGTTTTAGCAATGTTAGTTATTAAATCTT
>CAMKFY010000048.1 GCA_946411985.1 uncultured Clostridiaceae bacterium | reverse complement strand
AAAGGGTCAGCGAATGATATTATTAGTTATTCTTTTGACAAAAATAATAAAGAGGGTTCGAAGTTTGTTATTAAATTTAAAGATAGTGAATTAGTTTTTTTACACAGTTTTTTTTCAATGTTAAATAAAATCTTTTGTAACGGAGAGTTTGTAAATAAAAATTATCTGTACAACGCAATCACTAACAAAGGTAGTGAATTTGAAGATATTTATAAAAATTTTCATAATAATGAGAAGTATGGGGAGGAATATAAGAATTGGTTTAAAAGTTTTCTAAGAGAAGGCGTTTATGTAAGCAGATTTATCAACAATTCATCTGTATACACTTTAGAAAAAATGCTCAACAAAATTTTGAATGCTAATACAGAATTCCCCAAAATATCTGGTGCTAAAGAAAGTCCTATAAAAAATCTTTGGAATGCCCTATGGATGGTTACGTCTTCTGAGAAAAAGAAAGCAGATGGATTTCGGTATAATCTTAACGAATTTGAAAAAAAGAACCTTTTCTCAAATGAAAGTGGTACAGAATCGTTGGGTGAAGGTGATACGAAATTATTGGGCAAAAAAACATCAACACCTGAAGCTAAAAATTTAAACAATAAAATTGAAAGTTCAAATAGAAAAGACCCATATGTTTTAATAGCAGATGTGCTCAAAGAGATTGTGTCTATTGAGGTTTTAGATAGTATTGTTACGGAAAGAAGGGCGTTGTTTGAGTCAAAAGATCCACAGGAACAAGGTAAAGATTTTGTGGAAGAAGCGAAAAAAACTTTTGAAGAAAATGGAAAAAACCAAAATAATATCTAACTTTTAACTATAATTTTATATTAAAGTTTTAGAAATTAAATAGAGTTGTTGGTTAGTTTTTTAAGGTAATGGAAATTAAATTTGTTTAATATAGAACAGTAGGGTTATTTTTGTAGCTCTATTGTTCTTTATATTTAAAATTTATAAATTTTTATTGTAATATTTTTTTTTATATGTTAAAATACTCGAAGTGGATTGTTAGGTTTTGTGTTAGAAAGTGATGGTATATATGAAAAGGCGAAAAGCTAGGGAAAATGCTTTTATTGTTATTTTCGAATCTTTTTTTTTGGATTATGCACCGCAAGCATTAATAAATTCTGCTGAGAATGTGCAAAATATTGAACTTGGTGTATATTCTAAAGAGTTAATTTGTGGTGTTTTAGAGCACCGTGCTGAGTTAGATGAAAAAATAACTTCTTTTTTGCGAAATTGGGAATTTAGTAGGATATCTAATATTTTAATTTCTATTTTAGAAATAGCTTTTTATGAAATACTTTACGTTAGAGATGTAGACTTTCCAGTTTCTATAAACGAGGCAGTAGAATTAGCAAAAAAATATTTTGGGGAAGATGGGCCTTCCTTTATTAACGGCGTTTTAGGAAATTTTGTTAAAAGTATGTAAAAATTTGTTTATTGTGAGTTATATATGCATAAGTTTACAGTTTCAGATATCAATAGAATTATAAAACAAATTTTGTTATGTGAAGATATTTTTTGCGGCATAAACATTGTAGGCGAAATATCTAACTTTAAATACCACAGTTGTGGTAATATGTATTTTACTTTAAAAGACGATAAATCTTGTATTCGTTGCGTTATGTTTAAAGAGCAGGCAGAAGTTGTAAATTTTATGCCAAAAGACGGTATGTATGTGTTAACTTTTGGGGATATTGGAGTTTATGAAGCATATGGGCAATATCAGCTTTATGTTAGTGCTATGGAAAAATATGAAGAAGAGGGAATTTTAAAGAAAAAGTTAACAAAGCTTAAAGCTAAGTTAGTGGATGAAGGGCTTTTTAACGCAGAAAACAAGAAAAGTATTCCTAAAATTCCGAGTGTTGTTGGCGTTGTAACTGCAAAAGGCGGAGCGGCCATTGAAGATATAAAAAAAATTGCTTCGAGAAGGTTCCCATTAGCTACTTTAAAGGTATATTTTGCATTAATGCAGGGTAAAAAATCTAAAAATTCTATCATATCAGCTTTAAAATATGCATCTAAAGGCAATTTAGACGTATTAATTCTGGCGCGAGGTGGCGGAGCTCAAGAAGACTTAGAAGTGTTTAATAATGAAGAAGTTGTGCGAGAAATATGGAATTTTAAAATTCCAACCGTGTCTGCTGTTGGGCATGAAAATGATTGGAGTTTAGTAGATTTGGTGGCAGATGTTAGAGCGTCTACGCCATCTGCAGCAGCTGAAATAGTATTTCCAGATATTTTTGAGATACAGAACCGATTAGAAAATTTTAAGGCGCTTTTAAAGACATATATTAAAAATATCTTTGATGATGTTGTTTTTAAATTTAAAATGTTAAAGAAAGATATTAATTTTGTTTCGCCATTTAAAACTGTTAATTTTCTAGAGCATAAAATTGAAAATTTCAGAATTTCAATTTACAATAGCATATTTAATAGGTATAATTACTGTTACGATAATCTGCAAAAATATATATTTTTACTAAAATATTTAAACCCATATAATATTTTAAAAAAAGGCTATGGCCTAATATTAGATATTAACGGTAAAGCCGTACGCTCATTATATAAAAGCAAAGTAGGCAATGTTTTAAACATACATTTAAAAGATGGAACGCTTAAGGTGCAGGTGTTGGAGAAAAAGTTTAAAAATATATAAAAAGTTACTTTAAAAGGGTAGGTTTTATGGATTTTGAAGGCAAAAATATACATATTGAAGAGGCCATGAAAATGCTAGAAAAAATAGTTAGCAAATTAGAAAGTGGCAAAGAAAATTTAAAAGAGAGCGTTGAGCTTTTCAAAAAAGGTATGGATTTATGTTCAAAATGTGAAGATGAGTTAAAAGAAGTAAAGCTGCAATTGCAATATTTTGAAAATGAAAATAATTATAGTTTGGAGGAATAATTTTTAATGTTTGAAGATAGAATTAAGAGATATAAAAGTATTGTTAACACAAAACTTGAAGCTATTCTATCGCAATTTTCAAATAAAAATTGTAGGTTTGTGCCTAGTGCTATGCGTTATTCGTTACTTGAAGGAGGTAAACTTTTAAGGCCAGTTTTAACTTTAGCAGTTTGTGAAATGTTTGGCGGCGAGGTTCAAAAAGCAGTTTTTTTTGCGTGTGCTGTAGAGTTCATGCATGTTGGGTCTTTAGTTCATGATGATCTGCCTTGCATGGATAACGACTTTATTAGAAGAGGTCGCCCTTGTTGTCACATTAAATTTAACGAAGCTGCTGCGGTGCTTGCTGGCGATGCACTTTTTTGCGGTGCTTTTGAAATATTAACATATAGCTATAGGCAAGGGCTTAGTTATAAAGAAATTGTTAAAGCTGTATCAGTTTTGAGTAAAATGTTTGGTGTAGGTGGTGTTATAGGTGGGCAAGATATGGATATGTTTAGTGAAAACGCTACACAGAATGAGTATTTAGTAAGAAATGTGGCCACTTATAAAACTTGTTCTTTAATAAGAGCAGCTTGCATTTTAGGGGCAATAGCTGCAAAAGCAGAAAAAAGCGATATTAAAATTATAGATGAGTATGCCAATTTTTTGGGGCTTGCTTTTCAAATTTGTGATGATATATTAGATTATGAAAAAGAGAAAGATGGAATGAGTTTTTTATCTGTTTACAATGTTAACGAGGCAAAAGAAAAAGCTAGAGAATACACAAATTTAGCTATGGACAGGTTAAAATTATTAGGTGACAATGAATTTTTAATAGAGCTCACAAACAAACTACTTGTTAGAGAACGTTAATTTTAAATTTTACTAGAAGGAATGAATAGATTTGTTTGGTTTAAAAGGTTGTTTTTTTTATAATTATTCTTTAATTTGTGCGGGTGTGTCTTGGTTGGTGTCACAAATTTTGAAGTTTATATTTTTCTTCATAACAGAAAAACGGTTCAATTTAGAGCGTTTAACTGGGTCTGGGGGAATGCCTAGTGCTCACTGCGCTGCTATGTCTGGGCTTTCTATGGCTATTAGTAAGCAATGCGGTTTAAATAGCCCTATTTTCGCCATATCTGTTATATTATCTGCTATTGTTATGTATGACGCTAATGGTGTTCGTCGCTCTTCTGGGGAGCAGGCAAAGCTTTTAAATAGGTTGGTGAATGTTTTAGATATACCTGAAATAAAGCAAATTGAAATTAGAAAAAGTTTAAAAATTTTTAATAAAAACGATGCGAATATAGATAATATGAAAAAGTTAAAAGAGCAGTTAGGGCACACTCCAATTGAAGTTGTGGCAGGCGTGCTTGTAGGGGTTGTAGTAAATTTACTTATTCCCGTATAATTTTATATTTGCTATTCTACTAAAAGTGTGGGTTGGTGTAATAAATTGAAAAATATTTTTAGCTATTATAACTGTAATTACAACATATTACCCAAAATAAAAAGCCCTAAAGATTTGAAAAATCTCTCATATTCTGAGCTAACGGAGCTTTGCGAAGAAATAAGAAGGTGTATAATCTTTACGGTTTCTAAAAATGGTGGGCATTTGGCGTCTAACTTAGGGGTTGTGGAGCTCACAGTTGCATTACATAAAGAATTTAACTCGCCAAACGACAAAATAATTTGGGACGTTAGCCACCAAAGTTATGCGCATAAGCTTTTAACAGGCAGGTATGATGTTTTCCACACTTTAAGAAAAGAAGGCGGGTTATCGGGCTTTACAAACCCTTTAGAAAGCGAACATGATATTTTTGTGGCTGGCCATGCGTCTACATCACTTTCTTTAGCTTGCGGCATTGCAAAAGCTGAGCTTTTAAAAAACAGTAAAAATAATGTTATAGCCATAATTGGAGATGGCGCGTTAACTGGTGGTATGGCTTATGAAGCGTTAAATAATGCTGCGGAGCTTAAAAACCTATTAATAATTTTAAATTGTAATGATATGTCTATATCTAAAACTGTTGGCACCGTTTCTAGATATATATCTAATTTACGTATAAATAAAACATATATTTCTTTTAATGCACTGCTTGGAAAGCATTTAAAGAAAATTCCTATTTTGGGAAGTGTGGTAGAAAAAACTTTAAATAGTTCTAAAGAAGCCATAAAAAAAATGGTATACGAATCTAATTTTTTTAGTGATCTTGGTTATTCGTTCTTAAATTCTGTAGATGGTCATAATATTTTAGAGCTAAAAAAAGCTTTTAATTGGGCCAAGCAAGCAGAGAAACCGGCCATAATTAGAGTATTCACAAAAAAAGGTAAAGGTTATATAAAATCTGAAAAAAACCCAGAGTTATATCATGGTGTTGAGCCATTTAATATTAATAGAGGGATATTAAAACAGGAAGGCAATTTAACATTTTCTATTGTTTTTGGCAGATATATTTGCGAATTAGCAAAAAAAGATGAAAATATATGCGTTATAACTGCTGCAATGGGCGAGGCCACTGGCTTGTTTGAGTTTAAAAATAATTTTGAAAATAGGTATTTTGACGTTGGCATAGCTGAAGAGCATGCGGTAACATTTGCAGCAGGGCTTGGCCGTTCGGGCATTGTTCCTGTGTTTGCCATATATTCCACATTTCTGCAACGTTCTTACGACCAGTTAATACATGATGTGGCCATACAAGGTATTCACGTAGTGCTTGCAATAGATAGAGCAGGTATAGTAGGGCAAGACGGAAAGACACACCAAGGAATTTTTGATGTGTCTTTTTTAACTAGTATACCAAATATTAAAATATACGCGCCATCAACATACAACGAACTAAAATATATGTTAAAAAATGCAATATATAAAGACAAAGGCCTAGTAGCCGTGCGATACCCAAAAGGCGAGGAACTGAAAAATATCAACAAAAACAACGAAACCTACGAATGCGCCGAATATTTTAGCTATGGCACATGCAAAACAACAATAGCCGTAACTTATGGCATACTATTTGGGCAGCTGAAAATTGCAAAAGAAGAACTTTTAAAAAATAATAAATTTAACATAACAATACTGAAAATTAAAGAAATATACCCAATAAGCGAACATATAGTTAACAAGCTAAAAAAATATAACGAAATATTCTTTTTTGAAGAAGGCATAAAAAGCGGTGGAATAGGGGAGCACCTAATATCAAAACTTATAGAGTATGGCTATACCGGTAAATGGACTTTAAAAGCTATAGACGGCATATTTGTGGAGCATTCTGGCATACAAAAAGCGTGGGAAAACTTGGGGCTTAATAGCTCTGGCATTAAAAGCACAATTCTAAATAAAACAATATACAGAACAGATATAAACGCAGCTAATATTTAAAGCTCAATTTCTAGGTTAAAACTAATACTTCGCCATTTTTATAATCTATTTTTAACGTGGTAAATTTTTTTATATCTTCCTGCAAAATTTTAATTGATATTTTTGTTTCAATATGTTTCTGCAAAAATCTTTTAAGTGGCCGTGCGCCAAAAACTTTATCATAACCATTTTCTACTATAAAATCTTTTGCTTCGTTTGTGAATACACACGAAAGGCTCCTCTGCGCCAATTTTTTATTTAAATTATCAATTTGAATATCTAATATGTTTCGTATATTGTCTTTAGAAAGTGGCTTAAAAAATATTATTTCATCTAACCTATTCAAAAACTCCGGTTTAAAATATTGCCGTAACATTGCGTTCACTTTAGCTTTCTCTTCTTCAATGCTTTGCAAAAGTATATCTGAGCCTATATTAGAAGTTAAAATTATTATAGTGTTTTTAAAGTCTATTGTGCGCCCTTTGGAATCTGTTAGCCTGCCATCGTCTAACACCTGCAATAATATATTAAAAACTTCTGGGTGCGCTTTTTCTATCTCGTCAAAAAGCACAACAGAATAAGGCTTTTGCCGCACGCTATTTGTTAAATTTGCGCCTTCATCATAGCCCACGTAACCTGGAGGGGCACCTATTAACTTGCTAACAGAAAATTTTTCCATATACTCTGTCATATCTATTCTTATAATACTATTTTCATTATCAAATAACGATTCAGCTAAGGTTTTTGCTAACTGCGTTTTTCCCACCCCAGTAGGCCCTAAAAACATAAAAGAACCTATAGGC
>CAMKFY010000047.1 GCA_946411985.1 uncultured Clostridiaceae bacterium | reverse complement strand
TGGAAAGTAGGCTTAATTTTATAAAATCTGCCACTTCTAACTTTAACAATGTGGAGGTAGACTACTGGCCAAAACTTTTGAATGAATATGTAAACTTGTGCGGTGCCTGTGCTATAATAAGGGGTGTTAAGAATACAACAAATTTCAACAAAGAAATTAATATGGCAACGCTAACAAGGGCTTTAAATGAATCTGTTGAGGTTTTTTTTATGATGCCAAACCCTAAGAATATATATATAAATTCTAAGCTGGTTCACAGGCTTTGCTTAGCACAAAAAAATTTGGGCTCTGTTGTGCCTAAAATAGTGGAACAAGAAATAAAAAAAGAGGTTTAAAATATGAGTGTAAATAGTGCACTAGACAAACTTGAAAATATAATTGCCGGTGCGTGGCGAATACCCATGACAAAAGGTAAATGTGCTATTTCAACTGAAGAGGTTCAGAATTTAATAGACGATATACGTTTATCACTTCCAAAAGAAATAAAACAAGCCAAAATAATAGTGGAGGATAGGAACAATATACTTTCCAATGCGAGGCAAGAAGCACGGAATATGTTAAGCACTGCCCAAAAGCAGTCTGAATATATGGTGTCTAAAGAAGAGGTAGTTAAAAGAGCCAGAGAGCTAGCAGCTAGAATATTAAACAATGCAAAACAAAAAACCACCGAGATGCGCCAGCAAACAAATATATATGTTGAAAATTTGGTAGACAGCCTAGATAGAGTTATAACAACAACTGCTAAAAATTTTAGAGGCTCTGCAAATGAAATAAGAGCTATAATAAAAAAGGGTCACACTAAAAAATAGTTTTCATATTGCAATAAAGAAGTCCTGCAGTTTGTTCTGCAGGCTTCTTTTAACTTAACAATAAAATTTATGGGCTAACAAGTTTGGCAGCATCGGTGTTAAATTTCCACATAACCCCAAATTTATCCACCAGCATACCAAAGCTTGAAGACCACGGAGTTTTAGATATTGGCATTATAACTTTGCCATCTTGTGCAAGATTTTTAAAATATTCTCTATTTTCTTCGTCACTCGCTCCAATTATACTTATTAAAACATTATTGCCAACGTGCACGCCACCTATAACAGATTGCATAAAATTAGGCACATCGGATATCATTAATATATTACCGCTAAACTCAATATATGATTCCATTACCATATCCTTTTCAGAATCACTTAAATTAGCGTTCTCGTTGGAGTTAAAGTCCCCAAATTTTATAATACGAACATTGCTCGCATTTAAAGCATTTTTATAAAACAATATAGCTTCAGCAGCCTGGCCTTTAAATTGTAGGTATACTATAGATTGCATTTTAAACACTCCTTTTAATTATATTTTTAACAACAACATAAATATAACAATTTTAGTATGTATAGTCAAAATATTTTACATATTCTTAAAGCAACCCATACCATATTTAACTTTAATACTAAATAATATTTTTTTCAACAATATAAAGCTTTATAGTAAACAGAACAGTTTAAAAATAAGCTATATTATATTCTTAGGTTACAATATGCATTGTAACTTAAATTTGTTGCACATAAAGTTGATATATGCTGCCTTAAAATAAAAATTTTAAAATATTGAATACAAATTAAAATTAATGGGAAACATTACTTCGTAGTAAAAATAAAGGGGGGCAAAAAATATGGACCAATATTTAAAACAGAATTTTTCAGTATTAAAAACTAAAAATTTGGAACAAATTTTAAAAAAAATTAAAGAATTTGTTTATGGTCGGCTTAAACCAAGTTTTTTTGCATTAAAAATTTCACTTAAAAATTTGGTTTTAAACATTAGAAAAAACATTAAATTTAAATGTTTTAGCTGTTGCCCAAGAAGCCCAACCTACATTGCGTTTTGTAGAACGTGAAAATAACCAGTTTTCCCTTATGTTACTAATAACTTTGAAAAGCAAGAAAGCAAACTAACTTAAAATTTTAACTGCTAAAAATTTATAAACTATAGTTTTAATATTACTGCCAAACAAATTAAAAATTAGTAATGGAATTCCGCTAATATATCTTAGCACGCTCTCTACGCAGAATTATGTAAGATATTAACTTTGAAATTGAATTAATTAATTGTTTTTTTGAGCTCATGAATTTTTAATATAACCCTTTTTAAGGAGGGTGTTTTTTAATATGTCGTTACAAAGCGCTGAGGAATTTATAATAGATTACTGCTCTCAAAATTCAGATGAAAACTTAAAAAATATAATGAAAAATATAGACTCTAAATTCGAATCTAAAGACACTAAGTTCCACTATATATGTGAAAAAGCTAAAGAACTAGGCTACAATTTTAACTCAAAAGAACTTTTAATAGCCTTTAAAACTTCTAGAAATAAATTGAACGAATCTAGCCTACTAGGAATATCTGGTAAAATAGAAGGCTATAACTCGCCAAAAGAGGCCTTAAATAAAGCTAAAAAGTTTTGGGACTCTTTATGGTGACACACAAATAAAACTACAAAACTAAAGCTACCTACTAATTAGATAGCTTTAGTTTAACTTTTTAATTTAACAAACTTTAAAATAAACAAAACTAAACATGCAACCACCAATAAAAACACTGCAGCACACTTAGAAAACACGTATATTTTTCAAAACTAAAGCTTAAATACATATCCAATAAAACTAATAAATTTTTACATTGCTTTACCTTTTTAATTTGCCAAATATTAAAATTAGAAACTTTAAAATAAACCGAATTGAACATGCAGCCACCACTAAAAACATTGCAGCACACTTAGAAAGCCCATATATATTGCAAAATCCAAGCTTAGAAAAAATTATACAAACTCCCATTAAAAAAGACATAACAGCAATAACTAACGTTTTTAAGCCGTTTAACGGGCTACAAACCTCGTGTAAAACAACAAGACCTGTTAAGCCTAAAAGCACAGCAGAAATTGAAGAAATCTCGCCTAACTCCAATGAAAACAGCCTGGAAAATATCTGCACAGATAAAACAGTTAACAAATTGCAAACCCCGCCTGGCAACGCCTTTTTAAGCACATTTTTTATAAAACTACCGCGTACAAGCTCCGTGCTAGGCTCCATTGTTAACAAAAATGAGGGCAAACCTATGGTTATAGCGCTTATAAATGTAAATTGAAAGGGCGTAATTGGGAACATTAAATTTAAGAATAACGCCAAAAAAGCAAATGAAAATGAAAATATATTCTTAACCAAAAATAACGTAGCAAAACGCTGTATATTGTTTATAACCCGCCTGCCCTCCATAACAGCTTTTGGCATAAAATCAAAATCTGAATTTAAAAGCACCATTTCAGCAGCTTGGCTTGCGGCGTCACTCCCAGAAGCCATGGCAACGCCCACGTCTGAATCTCTAAGTGCTAACACGTCATTTACCCCGTCGCCCACCATAGCCACAGTATGCTTTTCTTTACTATTTTGCAAAAATTGCACAATTTTACGCTTTTGCTCCGGCGTAACTCTGCCAAAGATATCATACTTTAACGTAGCTTCTTTTAAAGCCTCGTCCGATTTTAAATTGGACGCGTCTACATAGCTATCTAAATTCTTTATATTTGCTTTATTGCACACATTAAGCACTGAAGCAGGGTTATCGCCAGATATAACCTTTATTCTTACTCCTTGGCTTTGAAAAAAATTGAAAGTTTTATGCACACCTTTTCTTATTGGATTTTCTATTAAAACCAAACACAACGGAATAATATTTCCAAATATTTCGCTATTTGTTATGGCGCCTTCTAGCTTTGCCAGCAGCAATACACGTTTGCCGTCTTTTATATTTTCATCTACCTCGTCTTTTACTTTAACATATTCATCGCCTAATATAAACTCTGCTGCGCCTAAAATATATGTGCCAAAATCTTTAAACTCCACAGCAAACCATTTAGTAGACGATAAAAAAGGGTGCACCTTATCTGCCACCCAACTAGTGCCCTTGCAAAACCTAACTTTTAAAGCTTTAGCCGTAGTGTTATCACCTGCCATATTGCCAACAACAGCGTTTAAAACTTCTTCTACGTCAAACTCTTTTGCGTCAATCAAACTCTTAATGCCCACAACCTTCATTATGGGCTCTGTTATTGTGCCTGTTTTATCTACACATAAAACATCTACCCTTGCCAACGTTTCTATGCAGCTCATTTCATGCACCAAAACCTTAGACTCTATTAGCTTAATAACGCTAACAGCTAACGCCACGCTTGTTAGAAGATATAGCCCTTCCGGTATCATGCCAACTAACGCTGCCACAGTCATTCTAACGGCGTCTGTATATTGCATATGCATTATAAAAATTTGCTTTAAAAACAGTATTGTGCCAAAAGGTATTACAGTAAAACCTATAACTTTAATTATTTTATTTAAAGATGACATCATTTCCGATTTGTTTGGCTTCACATTTTCTTTTGCTTGCTTTGCCAACTTGCAAGCGTAACAAGAATCGCCTACCTTACAAACTCTAGCAACACAACTCCCGGAAAGCACGAAACTGCCCGATAAAAGCTGCGCGCCATTCACCTTTAAAATAGGGTCTGATTCACCAGTAAGCAAAGATTCATCTACCTGCACCTGACCTTTTAAAACTTCAGCGTCCACATTAATTTGATCCCCAGTTTTAAATATTATAACATCACCTAAAACAACTTCACTATTTAACACTACTTCATTTTTGCCATCACGTACAACCAAACATTTTAGAGAAGATATTAATGTTAATTTATCTATTTTAATTTTTGAACGAATCTGCTGAAAAATTCCTATAAAAATATTTAAAATTATAACAAATAGAAAAAACATGTCTTTATAAGAACCTACAAGCAGCAAACAAAAACCAAGCGCAAAATATATTAAATTAAAATATGTAAAAACATTATCAAATATTATATTACCCACACTTTTATAAGATTTGTTGGAGGTAACATTTACCAAACCCGAAGATTTTAAAGCCTCCACTTCAGCTGAAGAAAGCCCACCCTCAGCTGAAGCATTAAATTCTAACTGTCTATTCGCATCTATATTACTATTTTTATACACCATACTTAACATAAACTCCCTTTTAATTAAACTGCAAAAAACTAATATGTTTATTGCATATAATTAAAGCAAATTTAACAATAACATTATAGCAAAAAGCTAACTATATATATTAATTTTAAACATATATCCTAAACTAAATATTGAATTTTAATATGCTTTTATACACCATACTTAGCATAAACTCCATTTTAATTAAACTGCAAAAAAATTAAAGCCGCTAAAACATTGTAGAAAAGCTACCACTAACTTCTCTTTCCGAAACTACCTGTCTAATGCTTTTATATATGCCAACCTCATCTAACCCGCTTAATTTTAGTAACTCCAAAGCAGTAGCAGACTTCCCAAATTCGTCTTTTATACCAAGCTTTTTAACAAACATTGGCGCCTCTTCGGCAACTAACGATGCCACAGCATCACCAAGCCCGCCTATAACGCTATGCTCCTCCACAGTAAATAAAAATTTCACATTCCTAGCCACACTTAATATAAGCTCCGCATCTAAAGGCTTTATTGTATGTATATTTAAAACTGTAACACTTATTCCGTCTGCTTCCAAAAACTCTGCAGCCTTTAAAGCAAAATAAACCTCCACGCCAGTGGCCACTATGCCAACAACGTTGCCTTCTTTTAACAACACCCCTTTTTTTAAATCAAAACTTTCTAAATATGGAAGCTTATTAACAGATTCAGATACAAATTTACTAGTGCGTATATACATAGGCCCTTTATATTTAACTGCTGCCCTTATAACAGCCAAAGTTTCAACATAATCGCAAGGCGACACCACCATAATATTAGGTGTTGCTCGCATTAACGCTATATCTTCTATGCATTGATGCGTAGCACCATCTTCTGCAGAAGAAAACCCACAATGCGACCCTATTATTTTAACATTTAAATTTGTATAACAAACAGAATTTCGTATCTGTTCATATGCCCTGCCTGCCACAAACATAGCAAAACTCGCAGCAAAAGGAATCTTACCAACAGCACTAAGGCCAGCAGCAACGCCCACCATGTTGCCTTCTGCTATCCCGCAATCAAAAAATCTGGAGGGGAACTTATTTTTAAAGCCTACAGTTTTTGTAGATTCGCAAAGGTCTGCATCTAAAACAACAATATCTTTATTTTCTTGCCCAACTTCAACTAAAGCATTATACACTCCATCCCGTGTAGACATATTTAACATTAAACAATCACACACCTTCTAATTCTTTTAATTTTTCTCTTAAACACCCAACGGCTAACTCGTACTCCTTTCCATTTGGAGCTTTACCATGCCAGCTTGCCTGCCCTTCCATGAAATATACTCCCTCTCCCTTTCTTGTTTTTGCTAATATAATACTGGGTTTGCCCTTTATTTGCTTTGCTTTTTCAAATGCTCTGCAAATATCTGAAAAATTATGCCCATCTACATCTAACACTTCCAACCCAAAAGCTTTAAACTTTTCTTTCAAATTAAAAAAACCGGCCACCTCCTCAATGGTGCCATCTATTTGCAAGCCATTATTATCTACAATAAAACACAAATTATCTAACTTCTGATGCGCTGCGAAACAAAAAGCTTCAAACACCTGACCTTCTTGCAATTCGCCGTCACCTAATAAGCAATATACCCGCGCACTGCTTTCATTTAACCTCAAACCGAGCGCCATTCCACAAGCTGCCGATATCCCTTGCCCTAAAGAACCTGTAGACATATCAACTCCCGGCGTTGTGTTCATGTTTGGATGCCCTTGCAACATAGAACCAAGCTTTCTTAGCTTTAAAAGCTCACTCGAATCAAAAAAGCCCAATTCAGCCAACACAGCATACAAAGCAGGCGCACCATGGCCTTTACTCAAAACGAACCTATCCCTATTTTCATCTTTTAAGGAATCTGCATGAACATTTAAAACATATTTATATAAATATATCAAAATATCAACACAAGATAGCGAGCCGCCAGGGTGGCCTGACTTTGCTAAATATATGCTCTTTAAAATGTCCACCCTTAACTTTAAAGAAAGCTTTTTAAGCTGAAATTCAATATCTACATCCATAAAATTTTCTCCTAAATTATAATTTAAAGAAAACTAAAAATATAACTACACCGCAAAATAGAACTTATAAAAAATAAAAATTTCCGTTCTTAAAACCTTCAACATTACAAGAAATAACACCAATTAACCAAAAACCGCAAAATAGAACTTATAAAAAATAAAAATTTCCGTTCTTAAAACCTTCAACA
>CAMKFY010000046.1 GCA_946411985.1 uncultured Clostridiaceae bacterium | reverse complement strand
CATATAAAACATTAGACACATTAAACAGCATTACCCCAATTTGGAATAAAAATAAAAATGATTTAACAGACGAAGAAATAAATAATTTTTATAAAGATAAATTTAAAGATTTTGTTAACCCTGCTAAGGTTATATTTTACAAAACAGAAGGAACAGCCACTCTTTCTTCCATATTGTTTATTCCAGATGCTACACCTTTTAACTACTACACAAAAGATTTCAAAAAAGATTTACAGCTATATTCTAAAGGAGTTCTCATAATGGAAAATTGTGATGAGCTGCTCCCAGACTATTTTAATTTTGTTAAGGGCATGGTAGATTCACAAGATATTTCATTAAATATTTCTAGAGAAATGCTGCAGCAAAGTAGGCAGTTAAACTTAATATCTAAAAGTTTGGAAAAAAAGGTAAACTCCGAGCTTAGCTCATGGCTAAAAAAAGACAGGCCAGCATATGAAAAATTCTTCACTAATTTTGGTGTTAGTTTAAAATATGGCATATATTCTTCCTACGGCGCGAATAAAGAAAAGCTTAAAGATTTAATATTATTTAAATCTTCATTTGAAAATAAATATGTAACATTAAAAGAATATGTTAGCCGAATGAAACAAGAGCAGAAAGATATATATTATGCTTGTGGTGAATCTTGTGAGAAGATAAACAATGTGCCGCAAATGGAAGTTTTTAAGTGTAAAGGTTTTGAAGTTTTATATTTCACAAGTGATATTGATGAATTTGCTATAAAAATGTTGCAAGATTATGATGGCAAGAAGTTTACAAATATAACGTCACAAAATTTAAATTATGGGGATAGCGACGCAAATGAGAACAAGGAAGACGAAAAAATATATTCAAACACCTTAAACGCAATGAAAGAAGCCTTAAAAAACAAAGTTGTAGACGTTAAAATTTCCAATAGATTAAAAAAATCAGCAGTTTGCCTATCTACTAAAGGCGACATATCTTTAGAAATGGAAAAGGTTTTAAACGCTATGCCAAATTCCAATAAAGTAACGTCGCAAAAAATTTTAGAAATAAACAAAGAACATAAAATATTTAAAAAGTTGTGCGATTTAGAAAAAAACGATAAAGAAACATTAAAAAAATATGCCAATTTATTATATACTCAAGCAGCTCTTATGGAAGGCATAGCACCAGAAAACCCAGCTGAATTTTGCGTTGAGCTATCTAATATAATGGCAAATTCTTAAATGAAGTGGCGCAGGCTTGGTTACATTTTAAATGGTAGGCTTGCGCATTATTTAGTTTTATATTGTTCGAAACATTAACTAGCTTTTTAAACATTTACGCGGCGCAATATATAGCTGTTTATTTTGGTATGGCTGATTTATTTTTTCATAACAAATTATTGTGCCAGCCATAAATATAGTTAATAGAGCACTTGTAATATGTTTACGGCCTTGTTTGCCCGTTGCCTCGCACAACAAATTTAGTGGTGGTGAGCGCTTCTAGCCCCATAGGCCCTCTTGCATGGAGTTTTTGTGTAGATATTCCTATTTCGGCGCCAAACCCAAATTCTGCTCCGTCTGTAAACCTTGTGGACGCATTAACATAAACAGCAGCAGAATCAACATTATCTAGAAAATATTCCGCCACAGAATAATTTAAAGTTACTATAGCTTCGGAGTGATGTGAAGAATATTTTGCAATATGTTGCACTGCTTGCTCCACGCTAGAAACTATTTTAACAGACATCTTCAAATCTAAATATTCACAAAAATAATCCTCCTCTTTTGCTGGCTTTATGCCTTCTGCTATATTACAACTTTTGCTGCAGCCGTAAAGCGTAACGCCAAGCTTAATAAATTCGCGGTTTAAGCGCGTTAAAAATTTATTAGCTACAAGCTCATGTATTAACAAACTTTCGGCGGCATTGCAAACACTAGGCCGAGACACTTTAGCATTTATAACTATATTTAGCGCCATGTCTAAATCTGCAAATTCATCTACATATATATGACAATTGCCAACTCCTGTTTGTATAACAGGCACAGAAGCATTGTTAACAACAGTGTTAATGAGCTCTGCCCCACCACGCGGAATTAACACATCTAACATGCCATTTAATTTCATCATCTGCATAGCAGACTCATGAGAAGTATCAGATACAAAGCCTAATATATTGGGGTTTAAATTTGCTTTTAATATAGCTTTTTTAATTAAATCTACCAATATTATATTTGTGTTTATTGCTTCCTTGCCGCCTCTTAAAATAACAGCATTGCCAGCCTTTATAGATATAACAGCAGCGTCCACTGTAACATTTGGGCGCGCTTCATATATAATCCCCACAACACCAAGAGGCACAGATATCTTCTCAATTTTAAGCCCATTTGCAGCCACTTCACCTTTTAAAACGCGATTAACAGGGTCTTTTAAAGCTATAACACAATCTACAGACTCTGCTATATTTTTAAGTTTGTTGCTGTCTAGTGCAAGCCTATTTATAACGCTGTTCTTTAAATTGCATTCCATAGCGTTTTTAACATCTTTTTCATTTTCTTTTAATATTATATCTGCACTGCTGATTATGTTGCGTTTTATATATTTTAAAATTTCATTCTTTTTCGAACTAGGCGCAACATTTATACACCTAGCACTATTTTTAACATCATTAGCAAGTTTTAATATATCCAAACAAAACCCCACCTTTTAAAAATATGTATAAATTATTTTTTCTTAAAAGCCCCAGTTAAATCTATAAGTGTGCCATAAAAATCGCCTTTAAATATATCATACACCCTATCTGGATATTTCCCATTTAATATTGCAGTAGGTATGCCTTTAAAAGAGTTATATTCAGCTGCTTTTATTTTGCTATACATACCACCAGTGCCGAGTGAACTTGTGCCCTCTCTAACAGCGTCTTTTAAACCATCATCTATTTTAGATATAGTTCTTATAAGCTCGGCATCGCTATTTTTATTTGGGTTTTTATTATAAACCCCGTCTAAATCTGTGAGTATTATTAAAATATCTGCATTTATAAGCGCAGAAACAGCGGCAGATAACGAATCATTATCTCCAAATTCAATTTCTTGTGTTGATATTGTGTCATTTGCGTTAACTATTGGAACAATTCCCCTTTTAATAAGCTCTTTAAATGTGTTTTTAGTGTTAAATTCATTGCAACCGCCATCTAAAACCTTTTGAGTTAGAAGAATTTGAGACACCATATAGCCATATTTAGAAAATAGCTCAGCGTAAAGATTCATTAAAGCACATTGCCCCAAAGAAGCGCAAGCCTGACGTATAGGTATATCTTTTGGCGGAACATTAAACCCAAACCTTCCTGCCCCAATTCCAACAGCACCAGATGTTACAATAACAAGCTCTTTACCAGAATTTTTAATGTCTGCCAAAACTTCCACTATATTGCGCATTCTTTTAATGTTTATAAGCCCTGTTTTGTGCGCAATTGTGCAGGTGCCTATTTTAACCACCACTCTTTTAATTTCCATAATTTGTGCCTTTCTTTAAAAATATTCAAGTGGATTATAACATAACAAAATAAAACTTTCACTAAAATTTAAAATAAAAATTAAATTAATAGTAAAATTTTTAACAAACGAAATTTACATTAGCCAAAAATTATAATATTTTTTAAAAATATATAAAATTTAATTCTACTCCTTAAAAAACTTAAAATATAATCTAAATGAAAAGCTATTATAATAAAATAGTTAATATTTTAGCTACATATAAAAGCGTAAAAACAAAATATTTTAAAAATTAAAATATAAAAAAATAAAATTTACAATATAATTTGCGCCTAAAATGCATATTAAAATATGCTTGTAGTTTTTTTAATAAATTTGTAAAATATTTTAAAATTTAGCGTAAATGATATTGTTAAAAATTAAATAGTATAATATAATAAACTGATGTGTGTTATGTTTTATGGGTATAGGTTTGTTTTTAATTGAAATGGCCAATTCACTATTTATGTTAAGTTTAATTTACTAAGGAGGCGTAGCGTATGGATTTTTCAAAAAATTTAGGCATAGACCTAGGAACAGCAAACACTTTAATTTTTATGAAAGGCAAGGGCATTATAATAAGAGAGCCATCTGTTGTAGCAGTAGACACAAGAACTAACTTTGTTAAAAGTGTAGGAAGAGAAGCTAAAAATGTTATAGGAAGAACACCAGGCTCTATAACTGCTGTTAGGCCTTTAAAAGACGGCGTTATAGCCGATTTTGACATAACAACAACGATGCTGCAAAAATTTATAAAAAAAGCAATAAACAAAAGAACAATATTTAGGCCAAAAATAATAATATGCATTCCTTCTGGCGTAACTGCTGTGGAAAAGCGCGCCGTTAAAGAAGCTACAGAACAGGCAGGAGCAAAAAAAGTATATATAATAGAAGAGCCTATGGCCGCTGCAATAGGCGCATCTTTGCCTGTAGCAGAGCCAAAAGGAAATATGGTGGTAGATATAGGCGGCGGAACTTCAGAAGTGGCAGTAATATCTTTAGGAGGCATAGTGGCTGCTCAGTCTGTGCGGGTTGGAGGAGATGAATTTGATAGTGCTATAATAAACTATATAAAGAAAAAATATAATCTGCTGGTGGGCGAAAGCACTGCAGAAAAAATAAAAATTCAAATTGGCTCTGCATACCCATTTGACGTAGAAGAATATATGAATATAAGGGGTAGAAACCTTTTAGATGGGCTACCTCAAAACAAAGAAGTATCTTCTGCTGAAATAAGAGAAGCTTTGGAAGAGTCTATAGATAGCATATTAGAAGCAGTGCATATAACGCTTGAAAAAACTCCACCAGAACTTGCAGCCGACATAATAGAACAAGGAATAACCCTAACAGGTGGTGGCGCGCTTTTAAGAGGACTCGATAAACTAATAAATAAAAAAACTAAAATGCCAGTTAAGATAGCAGAAGACCCTTTAGATTGCGTAGCTAAGGGCACTGGAGTAGTGCTCGAAAATATAGAAAAATTAAACGATATTTTAAAAGAAAATTAATACATTAAAAAATATAATTTCAGTTCATATAGCAGAAGGCTCTCTAAATTGCATAACCAAAAACACTGGTGTAGTACTCGAAAGTATAGTAAAATTAAACAACAACAAAATAAATTATATTTTAATTAACTAGTTTAATTTTATTTTTAGGGGGAATTAATACACTTTGCAAAATTTTCTTAAATCTAAATTATTCAAAATACTTTTTGCATGCACAGCTTCCTTATTTGGAATTATGGCATTTGAAATTTCCACAAATAAGCCAATTTTCATAAAAACTATTATTACCGCAGCTGCAAAGCCTTGCACAAATGCAATTATAAGCGCTCACTACTCCGTTTTGAATTTTTTTAATAGCTTTTTTAGAAACGGAATATATAAAGAAGAAAACGAAATTTTAAAACAAGAAGTAGCTACACTACGTAAAAAAGTTGTGGAATACAACAATATTAAAAGCGAAAATGTACAATTAAAGCAAGCTTTACATATTAAAAATTCAAATAAAAATTTCAACGTGGAAATAGCCAGCTTTGTAGGCAGGAGCCCAAATAATTTTGCAAACTTCACAATAGATAGCGGTAGCGGTAAAGGTATATCTGCAGGAGATGTTGTGCTTACTAAAAATGGTTTGGTAGGCACAATAACAAACGTTAGCAATAACCAAAGCACAGTAACTACAATATTAGGGCTAGATGTACAAATACCAGCTATTGACTCTGATAGTGAAAATGACGAAAAAGGCGTGGTTTGTGGCCATGCAGAATTTTCTAAGCAAGGTTTTTGTATAATAGACCACCTAAACAGATCTCATTCTTGCAAAGTTGGAGATATAATATCTACATTTGGAAACTCAAACTACCCAGAAAACATAGTTATTGGGAAAATAAGAGAAATAAGAAACAATAAAAATGGCATGTCTTGTTTTGCTATTATAGAGCCTGCAGAAAATGTTATGTGTGTTAAAGACGTTGTGGTAATAAAGAGAAGAAAATAATAATTTTATTAGTGAGGAGGAATTATTATAACTAGAAAAAAGTTTTTGTTATATAAGAAATGGATTTTATTAGTTGTTTTTTCTTTTTTGTTTTTAATACTACAATCTACAGAAATATTAGCTTTAGTTTTTAACGCAAAGCCTACTTTAATTTTCCCTTTTGCAATATGTTGCGCAATATTTTTAAAAAAAGAAGAAGCTTCTATTTTAGGGGTTATTTGTGGCTTTTTTTTAGATTGCTTTTCAAACTTGATATTTGGTTTTTCTTCATTTATTTTGCTAATATTTTGTTATTTGGCCTCTGTTATATGCAAAAAATATGTAAATGTATGCCTAATAAACATTTTAGTTTTAAATTTTATATTTTTCTTTTTTTACTGCTTTTTAATATTTATATTTAAATATTTAATATCTGATTTTGAATGTGTGTGGGCTATATGGCTTCATAACTTTCTACCAAGCATAATATACACAACAATAACGGCACCTATTCTATTTATTTTAAGCGAAAAAATATGTTTTAACACTAAACATAGAGAAAAAAACAGCAAAAAATATAGTAAAGCCAATAATATAAATAGAAAAGGAAAAGCATATGAGCAATAAAAATAATGCAAATAATAAAATTAAACCAATAAAATGTTATAAAAGACTCATAGTTTTAGCAATATTTTTAATATTATGCTTTTTTATAGCTGCCGCAAAGCTAATAGAATATCAGATATTAACAGTAGACAAATACGAAAGAAAAGCTAAAGTAAACGAACAAATTCGCGAAACTATTCCAGCTGCCAGAGGAGATATAATAGACAGAAACGGCATAAAACTTGCCACAAACGAACTAAAGTTAAGCCTAATAATTGGTGAAGACTTCCCTTTTGCTAACACAGATTATGATAAAGATAAAAAAGAAAAGGATGCAAAAGGCAATGAAATAATACTTATGCTTACAAAAATTTTAGACAGATATAATATTAATTGGGATGAAAATTCTCCAATTACTAGAACAAAGCCATACGCATTTGTTAATGAAAATTCTATTAAAGTTAAAAAATTAAAAACAACTTTAAAACAACAACAATATGCAACCGCAATAGACGCTCTTAAGCTTTTAACACAAAAATTTAACATAAATACTAATAAATATAACGAACAAGAAGTAAGAGATATAGCTGTTTTTAGAGCAAATATGCTAATAAAAGATTTTTCATCTTATAACAAATCTTTTATTGTTATAGATAAAATAGAGCCTGATTTTTTAGATAAAATTACAGGTATGGAAAACAAGTTAAAAGGAGTAAAAATATTAGAAACTTCAACAAGAACATACCCATGCAAAGACGTAGGCCCACACTATATAGGAAACGTGGGTCCACTATACGCAGAAGAATATGAAG
>CAMKFY010000045.1 GCA_946411985.1 uncultured Clostridiaceae bacterium | reverse complement strand
CTCGCCATCTACCATTTTAATACCTCCTAACAATATTTTTTACAAAACCAAAATTTCTAACATTTTGCATTGATTTTATCACATTAATAAAAAAATTTCAAGTGATTATATCTAATTTAAATTTATTTTTTTATTTTTGAATAATTTGAGGTAGTTTAATTTTTCCTCTTTTACACCTTCCGTATTTTTATTAGAAAAAAGGCTGTTGTAGCTAAATAAACAAAAACCGTTACACGTTTTAATATTTCTTATTGTTTCAACCTGCCTTTTTAAAATATCGCCATGTTTAAAATGTTCATCTTCGCCATTTTCTACTGCAAAGTTATCGCCTTTTAAGCAAAGCCTATATGCTGCTAAACCAATGTATAGCTTCATATTTTTGTTTTTTGAAATTAAACTACTCCATTCTTTGCACGTTTTTTCAAATGGACAGGTTTTATTTTTAAAACCATAATATATTTGTGGCATTAAATAGTGTGCATACCCTTTAGAAACTATTTCTTTCTGGTTAAAAAACATGCTGTTAAGGTTATTATCAAAGTTTCCTTGTGGGCTAATTCCAAATATTTTTTTATGTTTTACGCAAATATTGTAGAAATCTTTAACAAAAGCTGTTACGCTATTTCTTCGCCAATTTGATAAAGAAACATTAGGTTTTATTTCGTTATAATATTGCACATCATCCATTAAAACTGTGCTCTTTTTTGAATTCTCGCTTGGCAACCCGGTTGGGTAGAAGTAATCGTCTATATGTATACCTTCAATGTTCTTATATTTTCTTAATATTTCCTCAACAACCTTTTTTAAAAAAGTTCTAACCTCTTCGTTTGCTGGGTTTAACCAATATCTTTTTGAGCTGTCTTTTATAAAAAAACGATGCCTGTTTTTGCTATTATACCAAATTTTTGTTTGATATTTATCTGATATTTTTTCAAACCTACTATCTGTCATTGCACGTAGTGGGTTTAGCCAAGCGTGAACTTTAATTCCTTTTTCGGTTAGCATATTTAGCATAACTCTAAATGGGTCGTAGGTTAAATTTCCTCCATTATTCTTAATTAAGTTGGAAATGGGGTATAAATCTGACATATAAAAAGAGTCTGCAAAAGCTGTTGCATGAACCATAACATTATTTATTTTAAATTTTTTTAAATTTGGAATTATATTATCTTTTAATTTGGCTTTCCACTCTTCTTCAGATGCGCCTGCATGCAAGCTTTGCCATTCTTTATATGAAAACCAAATGCCTCTAAATTCATTTTCACAAGCTTTCACAAAATTTATATTTGCTGCTATATTGTTTTGCTTTAACGTTGTTGTGGGAATTGCAAAAGAAAAAACAATCAGCAGAATTAGCAAAAAACTTAGACAACGTAAACCTTTATTTAAAATCACAATATTTATTTCTCCTTCAAATTTTGATTTTTACATAAAATTACTTAAATAACGATTGAAAAAATTTTTTCTTTTTAAACTGATTATTTGAATATGGAAGCCATTCAATATTAACCAAAACAACGTCATCACCTATAATGTTTATATCACTCCAAGATATTAAAATATCATCTTCACGACCTAAAATACCGAAAAATTTCTTTTTACCATAAATAACCAAAGAAAGTACTCTAGCAGAAAATGTATCCATAACTATATCATCAACAAAACCAAGATTGGAACCATTTTTAACGTTTATGACACTCTTATTTTTAAGGTCCTCCAATTTACACAACATAATTGAATTCCCCCTTAGAACTAGTATGCAATTAAATCTTTTAGATTATGGATATATAAAATTAAAAGAACAGTGTAAAAATATTTGTTTATTCACCTTTATATTTCTTTCTGGTGGCTATGCCGCCACGAATATGCCTTTCCTTTTTATTTAACTCTAAAATGTTATGTACCATTTCGTATAGCTTTGGGTCTATTTTTTTAAGACGAACGCTTACATCTTTATGCACTGTGCTTTTAGAAATACCAAATTTTTTTGCCGTTGCTCTAACTGTGGCAAAGTTTTCTACAATATATCTACCAAATTTTATACACCTAATGTTTATAGTATTTTTAAAATTTATAGTACTTTCCAAAAATAAACACCTCACACACATACTTACTTTAGTAGATATGTATGCAAGAAAAACAAAAGTGATACAAAAATTAAAAGTTTATATAAAAACAAAAATAGCGATAACCACTAAAAAGCAACTATCACTAACAATATAAAACACACCATGGTGCCTCGAGGTGGAATCGAACCATCGTCCCAAGGTTTTCAGCCTTATGCTCTGCCATTGAGCTATCGAGGCAAAAAATGGCGACCTCGAACGGACTTGAACCGTCGACCTCCTGCGTGACAGGCAGGCGTTCTAACCAACTGAACTACGAGGCCAAAAATGGTGGGAACTACAGGGCTCGAACCTGTGACCCCCTGCTTGTAGGGCAGATGCTCTCCCAGCTGAGCTAAGCTCCCAAACCACCAACACTATAGATTTTACATAATACTTAATAGTTTGTCAATAGTTTTTTTATTTTTTTTAAATTTTTTATTTACGGTTTAGTTTAACCATTTAAACCTAAATAATTAATCAATATATTCTCAATATCTTTAAAATTTTTAAACTCGTAAAAATCTAAGCAAAACATACTCAATATTTTAGCTAAGTTTTTTTTTGCAAACCGAACATCACAAATTTTGCAGGCTTTAAAATCCACAAAAGAATCTCCAGCGTAAAATAGGCTATCATATTTGGGTTTGTAAAAACTAATAACCTTATACTTTTCTATTCCATATGTTTTGCAATAAAATCTTTCATCTTTATTTTTTAAAAACTTAAACCTTCCGTTTTCAAAAACTCCGTCATTTGCTATTATTTTAACATCTTCAATTCCCATCATGCTTAGTTTTTTTTCTATGTAATATCTGCAACCAGCACTCAATATTATTAAATCTCCGCCTATTTTTTTTATAAAGCTGCAAAACGAGGGAAAGTGTGGGTCTGTTGGAATATGTTTCACCTCTTTTAAAAATTCTTTTTCTGTTAGGTTTGCGCCCTGTAAAACGTCTACTAAAAGTTCAACACCACGCTTTTTATAATCTGAAAAAATTTTATTGTGTTCATACCTATACATTATCTGTTTATAAAAATCTTGTGCTGTAATAGTGCCATCAAAGTCTGCTACAAATAAGAATTTCATAAAAATTAATTTCCTTTACGAAATAAAAAATTTTTCAAAATGCCCACCATCAATAAATTCGTCAAAATCTTTTATGTAGAAATCTGCATTAGCTTTTAGATTTTTTCTAATATCTTCACTTCGTTTGCTGTCTTCCACAGCAAAAAAACCCATATTATGCGCTCTAACAGCTTTAAGTGGAAACAAAATATCTTCAAAAACTGCACATTCTGAAAAGTTAATATTCATTTCGTTTGCAGCTTTCAAATAAACGTCAGCAGATTTTTTATTTGTGCAAAGCTGCTCTGAATATGAAAAAAATGAAAATTTGTTGTATATATTCCATTTTTTTAGAACAATTTCTGTTAGCTCTACAAAACAAGACGTGGCTATGCTGAGTTTTATAGAATTATCTTCCATCAAATTTAAAAGTCTTAAAGCTCCCTTTTTAAGTGGCACCTTAGTGCTATATAGCTCTTTTGCTGAAGATAGCAAAAGATTTTTAATTTCTGCAACTTCTTGCGTTAAGTTATATTTTTGTTTAACAAAATTTATAAATTCTGTGGGCCCCATATGCGCCGTGCTATCCATGTAACTTGTTATATCTTTCAAATTTAGAACATCGCAAAATTTTTTAATCATAACCTCCCACACCCACGTGGAATCTATTAATGTGCCATCCAAATCAAAAATGGCAGCTTTATAACCCATTGTAAACAATTTCCCCTAACAATTAATTTGGCATTTTAAGCTCTTTACTAAATAAAAGCAATAAGCTAAAAGGGCACACCAACCCCTTTATTTTTTACATAAATGTTTAAAAATAAAACCATGCCTTGGATTGTATCATTTTTTTAATTTTTTTACAAGTTTTTATTTTTTATATTTATTTATTAATTAAAATATTTAAAAAACATTTTTTTGATAAACATATTGAAAAATATTAAAAATTATGATAAAATTGCCTTAAAGTTTTTGTTGTGTTTGTAAAAATGTCTGGGTGTAGCGCAGCTTGGTAGCGCGCCATCTTGGGGTGGTGGAGGTCGCGAGTTCAAATCTCGTCACTCAGACCATGTTTTGAAAATTGTTTAGTTAGTTTCAGGGAGTGTGTAAATTTAAAATGGATAGTAAAAAGTTTTATATAACAACATCTATACCATATGCGTCTAGAAAGCCACATATAGGCAACACATATGAAATAATTTTAACAGATGCTATAGCTAGATTTAAAAAAATGCAAAATTTTGATGTGTGCTTTTGCACTGGAGCTGATGAACACGGCCAAAAAATAGAGGAATTAGCAAAAAAGAGTGGAGTTTCTCCAGCTAAATATTCGGCCGAAATTTCAAATATAATAAAAAATATATGGGAGTTGATGGATTGCTCTTACGACGTTTTTATAAAAACAACAGACGTTAATCATGTTGAAGCTGTACAACAAATTTTTAAGAAGTTATATAATAATGGTGATATATATAAGGGGGCTTATGAGGGTTGGTATTGTGTTGCTTGTGAGTCGTTTTGGACGAATAGTCAGGTAGGTGAAGGAAGGTGCCCTGAATGCCAAAGAGAGGTTCAAAAAACTAAGGAGGAGGCCTATTTTTTAAAGGTTGATAGATATACAGACAGGTTAATTCAACATATAAATGAAAATAAAAATTTTATAGTCCCCAATTTTTATGCCGAAGAAATAATGAACAATTTTTTAAAACCAGGGCTTCAAGATTTTTGCATATCTAGGAGTTCGTTTAGTTGGGGAGTTAAAATAGATTTTGACCCAGAATATGTTGTGTATGTGTGGTTAGATGCACTTATAAACTATATAACGGCTTTGGGTTTTAATTTAAACACTCCATCTGAAAAATTTAACAGGTTTTGGCCTGCAGATTTGCATGTTGTGGGAAAAGATATATTGCGGTTTCATGCAATAATTTGGCCAATAATTTTAATGATGCTTGGTTTGCCCTTGCCGAAGCAAATTCTTGTGCATCAATGGCTGCTATACAAAAGTGGAAAGATGAGCAAAACAACAGGCAATGTGGTGTACGCCGATGATTTGTCGCGTTTTTTTTCTGTTGACGCAATAAGGTTTTACGTGTTGAAAGCTATGCCAATGTCGCATGATGGGAGTATATCTTATGAAAGCATAATATCTACATGCAACACCGATCTTGCTAATAATATTGGTAATTTAACAAAACGTGTTTGCGATATGATATATAAGTATTGTGATGGCGTTATTCCAAACAGCGAATATGTTAAAGATGAGTATGATGTTGGCGGCGTAACGCTAGGGGCGTTTAAAAAATATTGTGAATGTATGGAAGGGTATGATTTATCTGAGGCAATAATGCAAATTTTAAATTTGGCGAGGTATTGCAATAAATATGTAGATGAAACCATGCCCTGGGCATTGGCGAAAGATGAAAATAGTAAAAGTGCCCTTAATAGAATATTATATAATTTGGCAGAGGCAATAAGGTTTATATCTACTATGCTGTTTCCAATAGCTCCTTCAACAGCTAAAAATATTTTAAAGCAGGTTGGGGCTGAAAATTTTAGTTTTGAGTCTTTAAATAGTTTTGGTGGTTTGCAACCTGGTGTGGCAATAAAAAAACCGGAAGTTCTTTTTAGCAGAATAGATGCAAGCAAAAAGTTGGAAGAAATATATAATTTTAATAGCTAGTGCTTTAAAATAAATCATTAAATTTTTATATTTATAATATATTGTTTAAAGCTTATTTAATTGCTATTTAGATGTTAATGTATGGGGTTATTTATGGAAAATATAAAAGATATAAAAGAATTGGAATATATAAAAGGAATTTTTGACACTCATGCGCATTATAATGACGAAAAATATGAAAATAACAGAGAAGAAATAATAAAATATGTGCACGAAAACGGCGTAGATTATATATGTAATGTAGGGGCTAGTTTTAAAGATAGTGAAGATTCTGTAAAGCTGGCAGCTAGCCATAGTTTCATATATTGTTCTGTTGGAGTGCACCCGTTTTATGTAGAAAATTTAGAAAAAAATTGGGATAAAAAATTTATAAATTTAGCAAATAATAAGAAGGTGGTGGCCGTAGGAGAAGCAGGGTTAGATTATAGTTCTAAAGGTTTCTCTAAAGAAAAGCAATTTGAGGTTTTTGAAAAGCAGTTAGATATAGCACAGAGTTTAAATTTACCAGTTATAATACACAGCAGAGATGCAGCACAAGATACATTAGACGTAATTAAAAATTTTCCTAATGTTAAGGGTGTTATACATTGTTTTTCTGGCGATGATGTTTTGGCGCTTAAATATATAGATATGGGTTGGTATTTGGGTTTTACAGGAGTGGTTACATTTAAAAATGCTAACAAAACTGTTAGGGCTGTGTGCGCTGCCCCAATTGAGCGGATTGTGGTGGAAACAGATTGCCCATATATGGCGCCAGAGCCTTTAAGAGGCAATGTTTGCAATTCTGTTATGCTCAGGTTTGTTATTAAAAAAATATCAGAAGTTAAAAATATTCCTGTAGAAGAGGTGCTATACCACACAAAACTTAATGCTTTTAGTTTATATAAGATAAAACTTTGAGAGGTAGAAAATGATTTGCACTATAAATATGTTAAATAAGTCTGATAAAATTAAAGGGCAAGGTGTGGCTTCAGCTTCAGAGGAAGCCATAAATTTAATAAAGAACGGGTTTGGAAAGGAGTATAAAATTTTTGAAAACAAGAAGGTTTACGCTAATATAACGCATATTCACTCAATAAATTTGGGTTTTTTTTTGAAAATTAAAAGTTTGAAAAAGCATGGCAAGGTGGTGGGTAGTGTTCATTTTTTGCCGGAAACTTTAGAAAATAGTATATATCTACCAAAAATTTTCAAGCGAATTTTTTACATATACGTGTTAAAAATGTATAAAAATATGGATTATTTGGTTACTGTAAACCCGTATTTTGTGCAAAAGTTAAAGGAATATGGCGTAGATGAAAGTAAAATAAGTTATGTGCCAAATTTTGTAGATGAAAAGAGGTTTTTTGCCTTAGATTTTAAAACAAAGAAAGCTTTAAGGAAGAAGTATAATGTAAGAGAGGACGCTTTTATCGTTCTTTGCGTAGGTCAATTACAGAAGAGAAAGGGCATTTTTGATTTCATAGAAATTGCGAAAAAGCTTAATAATTTTGAGTTTCTATGGGCTGGAGGCTTTTCTTTTGGCGCTATAAGCGATGGATATGT
>CAMKFY010000044.1 GCA_946411985.1 uncultured Clostridiaceae bacterium | reverse complement strand
AATAGAGCTTACTGCAGTAGAATATCAACTTATGCACATATTCTTAGAGAAACCAAAAATTTCTATAGAAAAAATTCAAATATTGCGCAAAATTTGGGGTGAAGACTATTTTGGAGACTCTAAAATTGTGGATGTTAACATTAGAAGGCTAAGAACAAAAATTGAAGATGAACCATCTAAACCAGTGTTTATACAAACAGTTTGGGGTTATGGCTATAAATGGACTCTTAATATACAATAATTTATATGATAAAATACAACTTAACAATATATTAAATTAAAATATTAAATAAGGTGACTAGCTTGAGAATTAAGAGCATAACATATAAATGGGTGTTTAATTTTATAATAACCACTGCTATAATTCTATTTGCAACAAATTTTATTTTTTTTGTTGCCATGAAGAGATATCTATATAAATATGCCGAACAGTTAATAAAGTCTAGTTCTATGTCACAGCATAGCCTAATTTTTTCTAATTTTGAATATAACAACAAAAACGTAGAAGATAAAATAAAAGAGTCAATTGAAAATTTTAAAAATTATGATAACATACTGCTTATTGGGGTAAATTTTAATGGCGACATTGTTGCAAGCTCTACAAAACTTACAGCATACGGCCATGATGATGCAAACTTTTTCAGAAATTGCACAATAAAATCTATGAAAAAATCTGAATTTATACAAACAGCCAAATTAAATAAAAACGAGCACATAATGGCATACGTTTTAAAATCACCAATTTTAAGCAATAATATCCCTGCAATTATATATATAACATCTCTAAATAAAGTAGATAAGATAATAAAAGATATTGTTTTTATAACACTTTCGTTTAGTTTTATAATATTGCTGCTAACTATAATATCGGGCGTGTTTTTTATTAAATATTTCGTAAACCCTGTTCGTAAAATAAATGTTGTAATTAGAAAAATAGCTGCAGGCAATATGAAATATAGAATTAATAAAAACTTTCACTACGAAATTAAAGACCTGTGCACATCTATAAATTTTATGGCCGATGAAATATGTAAAGGAGAGTATTTAAAAAATGAGTTCATATCTTCAATATCCCACGAGCTACGAACGCCACTTACAGCTATTATGGGTTGGAGTGAAACAATTTTAAATACTAAAAGCGAAAATGAAGAAATTTTAAAAAAAGGAATTAACATAATATACACAGAGGTAACAAGGCTTAGCAATATGGTGGAGGAACTTTTAGATTTTTCTAGAATACAAAGTGGGCATTTTAAATTAAAAAAAGAAAAAACAGACCTTTTTGCAGAACTGCAATATTCGGTTATAGTTTATCAGGATATTGCAAAAAAGGAAGGCAAAATTTTAGAATATAATGAAGAATTAAATGCTCTGCCAATAATATTTGGCGATAAAAATAAAATACGCCAAGTGTTTATAAATTTAATAGACAACGCTATTAAATATTCTGAAAAAGGTGATAAAATAATAATAAACGCAAACGTTGTGGGAGATATTGCAAAAATAGAGGTTAAAGATACTGGTTGCGGCATAAATAAAGAAGACTTACCACACATAACAGAAAAATTTTTTAAAGCTAATACAACAAAAAAAGGATCTGGCATTGGGCTTGCTGTTGTTAAAGCAATTGTAGAACAACACAGAGGCAGATTAAATTTTAAAAGCGAAATAAAAAAGGGCACCACAGCTACAGTGGAATTTAATTTATATAACGAAACATAAACATAAAAATGTTAGGAGCTAACTATGGAAAATAAGAAAAAATTAAATGCAAAAATTGGTGGCCAAGCGCTAATAGAAGGAATAATGATGCGAAATAAAGACACAGTTTCTATGGCAGTTCGGCTTAAAAATAACAGCATAGATGTAGAAAGTTTTAAAATTAAATTTTTGGAGAAATTTATATGGTATAAAAATATACCCATTCTGCGAGGCATAGTAGAAATGATAGTTTCCCTTTACATAGGCTACAAATGCTTATTAAAATCTGCTCAAAAAGCAGAGTTTGAGGAGCAACCCAAAAAAGAAAAATATAATAATAACGCAATGTTTAACTTTTTCACCGGAATTAGCACAATGCTTGGGGTTGTTATAACAATAGTTCTTTTTATGTTTTTGCCTTCTGTAGCCGCAAAACAGTTAAATGAATTTTTATATTTTAATAATTTTTTTAAGGTTATGTTTGAAGGTGTAATAAAAATATCTATATTTATAATATATATTCTAATAATGTCTAAGCTGCCAGACGTTAGGCGAACATTTGAATATCACGGCGCGGAGCATAAAACAATAGCATGCTTTGAGTCTGATGTTGCGCTAACGCCCCAAAATGTTAAGAAATTCACAAGGTTCCACCCCAGGTGCGGCACTAATTTTATATTTATAGTTCTTATTACTTCTATATTTGTATTTTCCTTTTTAACATGGAAAAATTTGTTTATAAGGTTAATTTTAAAGTTTTCATTACTGCCATTAATAACAGGCATAGCCTACGAGCTTATACGTCTTGCTGGAAAAAATAGTAACGTAATAACAAAAATATTAATATTTCCAGGGCTTTTACTACAAAGGTTAACAACAAAAGAACCAAATGAAAAGCAAATAGAGGTGGCTATTTGTGCTGTTAACGAACTTATTAAAAATACAGAAAAATAAATGTTATATTAACTCAAAATAGTTAATATAGTTAAATGTTTAAAATAGAAAAGCTTATGATATATAAATTAAAAAAATTTTACAAGATATTTTAAAAGAAAAATAAGACGGTAATTTTGAGGCAGATTTAATTATTTCTCATGTTCTTAAAATGCATAAATGTAAATGGATATTAAAAAAAAATATAGATGGAAAGTATATTTTAAAATGCATAAAATTAGCTAAAAAAAGACAAAAAGGAATACCAATACAATACATATTAAAAAATTGGGAATTTTACGGCGTTCCTATTAAATTAACAAAAGGAGTATTAATACCAAGGCAAGACACCGAAAAATTAGTGGACGTGGCCTTAAAAATTATAAAAAAAAATGATATAATATTAGAGCTAGGAACAGGTAGCGGCTGCATATCTGCAGCTATTGCAAAAAATATCAAAAATGTTAAAATATTTGCAGTTGAAAAATATTTTAAAGCTTATTCTTGCGCTAAGAGAAATTTAAAAAATTTTAAAAATACTGTTAGTTTAATTAAGGGGGACATTTTAAATGAAAAATTTGCAAGTAAGTTTGAAAACATAAACCTAATAATATCCAACCCACCATATTTAACAAAAAAAGACATTGAAAATATGCAGTTAGAGTTAAAATTTGAGCCAAAGCAAGCTTTATACGGCGGAGTAGACGGGTTAGACTACTATAGAAAAATAGCTAAAATTTATAAAAATAGCTTAAAAAAAGGTTCGCATATTGTATTTGAAATATCTCATTCTGGGAGATTTGCAGTAGAAGATATTTTAAAATATAACGGCTTTTCAAACATTCAAACATATAAAGATTTAACCTGCAAAGATAGGGTTGTTGTGGGCAAAATTTAAATTAAAAACGAAGGAGAAAACTATGGCTAAGAAAATGGAAGTAAATGAAAATAGCAGCGAAAAGAAAATAGCTTTAGACAGTGCTTTAAAACAGATAGAAAAAATTTTTGGCAAAGGCGCAATAATGCGGCTTGGTGATAACGAATCTTTAGATATACAAACAATATCTACAGGTTCTTTAGGGTTAGATATGGCTCTTGGTGTTGGAGGCATACCAAAAGGCAGAATAACAGAAATATATGGCCCCGAATCTTCTGGTAAAACTACTGTGGCGCTTTGCGTGGCCGCGCAATCTCAAAAAGAAGGCGGAACTGTAGCTTTTATAGATGTTGAACACGCGCTAGACCCTAAATATGCTAAAATTTTAAATGTAGATATAGATTCACTTTTAGTATCCCAACCAAATTCAGGCGAACAAGCACTAGAAATAATAGAAACTTTAGTGCGCTCTGGGGCTGTGGACGTTGTTATTTTAGACTCTGTGGCAGCCATGACAACAAAAGCAGAAATTGAAGGAGAAATGGGCGACGCAAACATAGGGCTGCAGGCACGTTTAATGTCGCAAGCTATGAGGAAGCTAACGTCTGTTATAAGTAGAACAAACTGTGCAGCAATATTCATAAACCAAATTAGGGAAAAAATAGGCGTAATGTTTGGCAACCCAGAAACAACTCCAGGCGGCCGAGCTTTGAAATTTTATTCATCTGTGCGCATAGATGTGCGCCGTGGCGAACAAATAAAAGAAAACGGGCAGGTTATAGGCAACAAGGTGCGTTGTAAAATAACAAAAAATAAGGTGGCGCCCCCTTTTAAAGAAGCTCAATTTGTATTGCTTTACGGCGTGGGCATATCTTATATTAGCGAAGTTTTAGATATTGCTGTAGATTTTAATATAGTAAATAAGAGTGGAGCTTGGTTTTCTTTTAAAGGCGAAAAAATAGGGCAAGGCAGAGAAAACGCAAGGATGTATCTTGAAAACAACCCCAAAATTTGCAATGAAATAGAAACGCTAGTTAAAAGCCAAATGAAAAATAAAGACGTTGTAATACAAAGCCAAACACAAAACAGCATACAAAATGAATACATAAAAGAAGACGACGAAGAAGAACTATTAACACAAGAATTGTTAAAAAACGAAGATTTCGGCGAAAATTTAGACATAACTCCAGATGAGAATGATTTTTAACATATGCTGTTAAGAATAGGTGCTAAAAAGGGCAGATATTACGAAGTCTATGCGGACGACAAATTAATAGGCTTATTTGATGTTTACACAATAAAAAGACTAAAAATTAAAAATAACTGTTACTACAGCTTATATGAAATAAAAAAATTTAAAATATCAGCAGATATAGATTACGCCAAAACAAAAGCATTAGAACTACTAAAAATAAAAGATTATAGCGAATATGAGCTAATAAAAAAATTGGAAAGATATGTGTCAAAAAATATTGCCGTTTACACAACAAACAAAATAAAAAAATTAGGGTTAATAGATAATGAAAAGTATGCTAAAAATTTAGCAAGTAAACTTATATTAGAAAAAAATAAAAGCGAGAAAATGGCAATATTAGAAATGAAAAAAAAAGGAATATGCGAAAAATATATAAAAAATGCCATAGATAGTTTGAATTTTACCCCTGAGCAGCAAATAGAAAATATTATTTTAAAAAAATATTCAAACAAAATGTTTAATTCTAAAAAGATTATGCAGTCCCTACTAAGAATGGGCTACAGCTATGGTAGCATTAAAACTACTATTGAAAATATTAAAAATAAATATATTTAAATTTAAAATAATACATAAAAATATTATATAAAATATTATTTTAAGAAAATATTCAAACAAAATGTTTAATTCTAAAAAGATTATACAGTCCCTACTAAGAATGGGCTACAGCTATGGTAGCATTAAAACTACTATTGAAAATATTAAAAATAAATATATTTAAAATAACAATTTTAAAAGCATATACGCTACAATTTGCTTTATACATAAGAATAGATGCATTGCAACATAAAAAATTTGCAAAAACATTTAAAAAATGATACAATCTATAAAGATCAGGTTAAAAACAATATTCAAGTATAAGTTTTAATAAGATGTTGTGTTATATTTTTAATTTAGACTAAATGTTCTACATTTTAAAAATATATTAATATTGATTATAGTAAGTGTGTTATATATTTAATGTTAAGGAGCATGTTATGGCAATAAAAGTTGGGTTTGTATCTTTAGGTTGCCCTAAAAATTTAGTAGATACTGAATATATGATAGGCGAGCTACATAGCGATGAAAATTTTGAAATAGTTGCAAATTCCGATGCTGCAGATGTTGTTGTTATAAACACATGCGGATTTATAGAAAGCGCAAAACAAGAAGCCATAGACACAATATTTGAGTTTGTGGAAAAGAAGAAAAATGGGCTAAAATCTATAGTGGTAACTGGTTGCTTGGCGCAAAGGTATAAAGAAGAAATTATAAAGAGCATTCCAGAAGTAGACGCGGTTTTGGGAAACTATTCAAATTCTGTTTTAAAAATAGCAATAGAAAATTCTTTAAAAGGTGAAAAATTTCAGCATTTTAATTCTGAATGTTGCATAAAATACGGTAAAGATCGAGTATTAGCTACACCGGCTCATTACGCATATTTAAAAATAGCAGAAGGTTGTAATAACTTTTGCAGCTACTGTGCCATACCAAACATTAAGGGCAGGTATAAAAGCAGGCCAATTGAAGATATTTTAAAAGAAGCAAAATGGCTAGAATCTAAAAATGTGAAAGAACTAATAGTGGTAGCGCAAGACACCACATACTACGGGTTTGATATATATAAAGAATTTAAACTAAACCAAATTTTGCAAGAGCTTGCAACTTTTAATTTTAAATGGATAAGGTTTTTATATGCATACCCCGAAAGAATAAGTAGGCGTTTAGTGGAAACTGTGCGCGATAATAAAAACATTCTCCCCTATTTTGATATGCCTATACAACACATAAACGATGAAATATTAAAAAGAATGAATAGGAAAACGAATTCTAAACAGATATTTGAAAAGGTAGAGCTAATAAGAAACATATTGCCAAACGCCACACTACGCACAACTTTAATAGCAGGCTTCCCTGGCGAAACAGATGAGCAATTTGAAGAACTTTTAAATTTTGTTAAAGAAATAAAATTTGACAGGTTGGGTTGCTTTTCATATTCAAAAGAAGAAGGCACACGGGCGTTTAATTTTGAAAATCATGTTAGTGAGAAAGTTAAGAAATTAAGAACCAAGCTAATATATAATGAATCTAGCAATATTTTACATAAAAAAGCTATTGAGTGCATAGGAAAAAATATGGAAGTTATTATAGATAAAAAATCTAGCGGCGTATATGTTGGTAGAACAGAAAAAGACGCTCCAGATATAGATTGTTTAGTTTATTTTAAAGCTAACACAAATTTGAATATTGGCGACATTGTTAATGTTAAAGTAGAAGATGTTAATGAAAATGACCTTTTTGGAACGGTTAGCTAAAATGCTAATTTAATGTGGAGGAAATTGATATTAATATACCGAATATATTAACAATAGGTCGCATCTTTATGGTGCCTTTTTTTGTGTTTTTTTTAAATGCTAATTTTAACTATGCAGCGCTTATTATATTTGTTTTAGCTTCCATAACAGACGCTATAGATGGGTTTATAGCTCGAAGATATAATTTAATAACAAATTTCGGAAAATTTCTAGACCCACTAGCAGATAAAGTTTTAACAATAGCAGCTTTTTTATGCTTTTTAAAATTAAATATAACAAATGTGTGGGTGGTGCTTATAATTATTACAAGAGAGTTTTTAGTAATGTTTATAAGGCTTATGGCCATTAAAAATAAAATAGTTTTAGCGGCAAATTTATGGGGGAAAATTAAGACAATATCGCAAATATTTGCATGTATATTCACAATTATATATTTAATTAACCCTATAATAATTTTAAAATATATATACCAAATTCTA
>CAMKFY010000043.1 GCA_946411985.1 uncultured Clostridiaceae bacterium | reverse complement strand
ACTGCACTTGTTATTATGCTTTTTTTAAACCTACTTTTTCTTGCTGCGCCGATTAGTGCTATATTTATACTTTCTGTAGCGCCAGATGTGAAATAAATTTCTTCTTTTTTGCAACCTAATATTTTAGCGATACTATTTCTGCTACAATTTAACACTGCTTCAGCTTCCAACCCAAAATCGTGGATCGAAGAAGGGTTTGCATAAGTGTTTAGCATGCAATATAAAAGAGCGTCAGCTGCTTTTTTTAAAACTTTAGTTGAAGCTGCATTATCTAAATATATCATAAACCTTCCTTATATTTTAATTTTATTAAATTAAACTTAAATACGTAGAAACAGAATTAATACATATTTTAAAATGCAATATAAATAGACATTTAAGTTTTATTTAAACATTTGGTTTTGCCGGAACATTCTTACTGTTTTGAGGGTTAAATTTATTGGTATCAGTGTTTTTGTTGTTTTGAGGGTTAAATTTGTTAGTTTCAGGGTTTTTATTGTTTTGAGAATATCTTCCATTTTTAATATTTTCTTTATTTCTGAAGAAATTTTCATTTCCACTGTTTGGCGGCATGTTATCATATGGCTTTTCATTTTTTATAATATTTTTATTGTTATATCTTGTTTCGTTAATGTTTGTTTTTTCATTTTGTTTACTATTTGTTTTGCTATTTAGTTTATTATCTTTTTCTAATTCAATTTTTTGAGGGTTGGGTTGGTTTATAGCGTCTTTATTTTCTATTTTGCGAGGCTTTAAATTTTTAATAAACGGTGGAACAACATCTCTTTTAGTTTGTTTATCAAAATTTTTATTAGCTATAGGCCTTGCTATTTTTGGGGCAACAAGAGCAGGCGGTGTATTTGCAGCTATAAAATCTTTTGGAGCTACGTCTTCATATATAAAAGCGTTAATTAGCTTTCCAGCATATGGCAAGTCGTACAACACTGTAGATTTTTCTATGCCTTCTCTGCTATAAATTTTGTAATCTCTATTTACAGTGTTAGGCGGCATATTTTCGTTTGGAATTGTTGTTTGTTCTATTTTATATTTTCTGCCAATTATATCTTTACATAACTTTATGGCCTCCGTTAGAGTATATGAAGTTGTTGTAAATTTGAGGCATGGTTCTATTATGCTAAGTATTGAGTTTTTAGCTGTATGTATAACCTTGTCAAAAACAGCATACAACACTCTTTTTTGCCTATCACATCTTCCAAAATCGTCATTAACTCCATCTAATGTTGGAATTTTTCTTATTCTAGCGTATGCCACTGCTTGCGCACCGTTTAAATGCACCTTGCCGCAGCTTTTAACGTGCTCTTTAGAAATTTTTTTTAAATCTGGTGTTGTATTTATAATACCGTTAATTTGATTTTGCTCCTGCTTTGAAATTGTCATTGGTATGCCGTTTAGTTTATTTATTATAACTGCGAGCCCATGCATTTTTATAGATATAAAATTTTTAACATTTAGCTTTAAATTTTTATTTAAAGTTCTTAGTGTTGTTTCTTCGCCGCCATGGCCAAACGCTTCGTTTACCTTAGTGGAATAAGATTTTTTATTGCCTTTTAAATATATTGGCATAAGCGTATCTCTTGCTATAGATACCAATTTTATTGTTGGCACCTCTTTATTTGGATTTATACTTGCTATAATAATGGCGTCTGACACGTCGTTAGCGTCTACTCCAAGTAGTGCTATGTTTGTTATTTTATCTAGTTCACCAGGTTGGAATACCTCTTCGTCTATTCCTATATCGGTTTTGTCTATTTTTTTATATTGATATTTAAACACCAAACTAAATATGCGCCAAACTATAAACAATATAATTAATATTATTGATATTATAACTGAAAGTTTTATAATAAATTTTTTTCGTTTTTTAGATTTTAAACTCTTAAACAAAAACTTTGCCTCAGTGGACGTAGACCCGTCTTTTGACGTTATATAGTAGCTATTTTTTTCGTTGCTATCATTTTCATTTTTAACTTTTTTATTTTTAGAAGACTCTTTTTCATTTTCTTTTATGCTAGATTTTTTTAATATTTCTTTAGATGGTATGTATTTTTTACCATTATTTTTCTTCATATTAAAAAATAAGCTCCTTAACTGAATAGTATATGTTTAGGTAACTAATTCTATCAAAATCTTCGTAAACTGTCAATTTGTTAGTGTTTTTAGCCTTTATTTTGTGTTTGCATGAAATTTTATTTTATATTATACTAATTATATTAATTTGGAACTTATTGTTTTATTTTGCGTCATTTTTGGTTATATATAAAAATTTTAGCGGGAGAGATAGTTAAAGTATGTTGTGTAAGGTTTCTAGCATGGGTTTGTTGGGCCTCAATTCTTATGAAGTTTTGGTGGAGGTGGATGTGTCTGTTGGGCTTCCTACTTTTGAATTAGTTGGCCTTGCAGACACAGCTGTTAAAGAAAGCAGAGAAAGAGTGCGAACTTCTTTAAGAAATTGCGGATATGAATTTCCAACGGGTAGGGTAATAATAAATTTGGCTCCGGCGGATGTAAAAAAAATGGGGCCGCTTTATGATTTGCCAAGACTTCTTGGAATTGGAAGCGCAGGCGGGCAGTTAAGAGCAAATTTTAAAAATTGCTGTTTTTTAGGGCAGCTTTCTTTAGGCGGCGAGGTGCGTAGATGTTTTGGAATATTACCTATGGTTATAAAAGCAAAGGAAATAGGGTTTGAAAAAATATTTGTGCCATACGAAAACCTAAAAGAGGCAAGTGTTGTTAAAGGCATAGATAGTTATGGGGTTAAAAATATTGAAGATATTATAAGCTTTCTAAAAGGTAATGAAGCTAGCGTTTTAAAAGGAGATTTTAATGGTTTTAATTTTTCTTACGATAATTTTGATGTAGATTTTAGTGAAGTTAAGGGGCAATATCTCGCTAAAAGAGCTTTAGAAATAGCTGCAGCTGGTGGGCATAACCTACTATTAATAGGCTCGCCAGGCGCAGGAAAGAGCATGTTAGCCAAGAGGCTTCCCACAATACTTCCAAGGCTTAATTTTGACGAGGCCATAGAGGTAACTAAAATACATTCCGTTGCTGGCAAGGTGTCTTGTGAGAACCCGTTAATTGTAACTAGGCCTTTTAGAAGCCCGCACCACACAATATCTACAGCAGGGCTTTCTGGCGGCGGAAATAATGTTCGGCCTGGTGAACTTTCTATGGCGCATAACGGGGTTTTGTTTTTAGATGAGCTTCCAGAATTTAAAAGAGATGTTAAAGAAATATTAAGGCAGCCTATGGAAGATGGCCAAATAACTTTAACAAGGGCTGCAATTAGTGTTACATACCCCTGTTCTTGCCTTGTAGTAGCTGCTATGAACCCTTGCCCTTGTGGATATTTTGGGCACCCAACTAAAAAATGCAGCTGCCCACAGTCTAGAGTGGAAAAATACTTGGCTAAGGTGTCTGGTCCGCTGTTAGATAGGTTAGATATTCACGTGGATGTGGAGCCTGTGGAATTTTCAGATTTGAGTAGTGTTTCTAATGAAGAACCTTCTAAAGATATTAGGGATAGGGTGGAAAAAGCTAGAATATTACAAAGAGAGCGGTATAAAAATTTTAATTTTTCACAAAATTCTAAACTTTGTGGCGCAGCTTTAAAACAGTTTTGCAAACTTTCTAGTTCTGCCAGAAGGTTGTTGGAAGATGTTTTTAAAAAGTTTGGTATGTCTGCTAGGGCTTACGACAAAATTTTAAAGGTGTCTAGAACAATAGCAGATTTGGATGGCGAACATCTTATACAAGATGGGCATGTGGCCGAAGCTGTGCAATACAGAACAATGGATAGAAAATATTGGCGTAACTAAATTTTTTTGCATTATAATTTTCATGAATAATTATACAAACTATTTGTTTGTAGGGCTTTACTTTAATTGAACAATTAATAATTTAACGTTTTACTAAATTATTTGAATTTTAATAGGTTTAAGTTTAATCAAAATTTGTTTTTATTACTTCTACTTTTTACTTGTTATTTATTTTATGTAAATAAAATTTAATTTATTAGAAATTTATAGTATATTTTTTTAGAAATACCGAATAAATTTTTTATTTTTATATGAAATTTTGTATTTTAATATAATTCTGCTTAATTTTGAGTTTGCATTAATTTATTTAAGATTTTTTTGTAATTATGAATATATAAAAATTACTTGTGTTTTATCACTAATTAATACAAATTTATTTAATGTTTAACATTTTAAGTTTAACAGAATTTTAAAGTAATATTGTTGGTTAGGCTATAAATAATTTTAATATGCATGCAGAATACATAAAAAATTGTAACTTGATTTTTTATGTATTTAGGTTTAAAACATTAAAGTGGTGTGTTGTTTTGTTGACGTTATATATTTATTAATACATATAAAATTTGAGTTGTGTGTAGGAGTGGATGGATGTGGTTAATATCATCAAAAGTAAAAAGTTGTTTATGGCAGTTTTGGCGGTTGGAATTTTAACTTTTGGTCAAAGTTTTGTAAATGTTAAAGGTGTTGCTGCGCCAACTGAAACTAATGAAGAAATTTTAACTAAGGTTGCTAATAACTTCAAATTTAATTTAAAATCTGATGTAGAAGATGAACAGTTGGAAAATGCAAGAACTATACAGCACGTGCGCTTAAATATACATCCTAAAACAGGTAGCGATATTGAAAAGTTGTTTGCTGCATATTTTGGAGTTAATAGAATATTTAAATATATGTTGAAAAATAGGCCAGATATATTAGAAAGAGTTGTTGGAAAAACGCTTTCTAAAGAAGAATTTGCAAATTTTTATAACGAAAAAGATTCGCAGGTTTATAAAAAGTGCGTTGATGACTTTTTTATTAATTTATTTTCCAGCATAAATTCTATTTCTTATGACGGAGTCGTATATAATTTAGACAAGATCTCTTTTCAATTATTTAAGGGAATTGTAGATGGCGCAAATGAATTAATTAAAGATAGAGCTGTTCGTGAAGAGCTTGCAAAGCCGTTAACCGATGAGGAAAAAGAAGAGTTTAACAAATTAGTGCAACAGGAGCTAAAAATTGCGAAAAATTTTTTAGACGATCATAACAGGTTAAAAGAGTTGGAAATGCAGGATTTTGCTGATGCAGATAAGCGTAGGAAAATTTATGAGAGAGAAATTTTGTGTGGCGCCAAAGATACTATAGAATGTGGGAAATGGGCAAGTGCATTTTTGACAGTACACGATGTTGAGGAATTTAGACTGTCTTGTAGGAAATATTTAGAGGAGTTAACTATTATTAAAGATAAGTTGCAAGATAAGATTAACAAAAAAGAAATATGTGATGACCCGCCGGCCTCTATTTCAAATTTTAAATCAGAAATAGATTCTATTCAAAAGCTGTTGAGCAGCGATGATGAATTAAAGAAAGCGTTTTCTGAGATGTCTTCTAAAGTAGAAAACGGCATTAAGGAAGCTAAAAATATTATAAATAGCAAGGAAGAGTTAGCTAAAGCTGTTGATGATAGAATGGGCATTGCTAATGGCGATGGTGTTTTTCCAAGTGAAAAAGGCGATGCGAAGAAGGAGATTTTAGAAAAAAATGTTGAAACATTTAAAAGTGTTACATTCGAAGGCGTGCAGGCGGCGTATAATTCTGTAGATTTATTAAATTGTGAAAATGTTAATTTTCTTGAGCCCTACAAAGGCGTTGCAGATAAGCCAATTAAAGAGGGGGCTGCTGTAGATAGTAGAATTAGGCTCATTAAAGGTATTAGAAATAGTAATTTAAAAAATATATTAAATAATTGCGTTTATGAAAAGGTTCAGTTTCGTTTTCCTCAAAACATGAGCGCGCTTTCTAGATTGTGTTTATTCTCATTGCTAAAACATATTATTTGTAAGTTGTGTATTGCGGATTTCTTTGATGAAGAACGTACATTGGGGTTTCATGGCGAAGATTTAGACTTTTTTGAAGCACAAAATGGCAGGGTGTATTTTGAGGGTTGCTTTGGCAGTGGCCGTTTATATGTAAAACAACTTAGTGATTTTTTGGGAGCTGAAGATGGTGTGCTTAGTTTCACAGTTAAAGCTAAAAATGCTGATGATTTGAAAAAATTTAATGACGCTTTGCCTGGTGCACTTAGAAATATATTGGCTAATTTGCCCATAACTAAAGAAGATGTGCGTGGTAGTTTTAATGGGTTTATGCAATCTGTTGCTTATGAATATTTTAAAAGGTTAGATGCTGCATACAACAGAGAACATAAGGGCGAAGTTAAACCTAAATCTTACTCGGTGCATTTTAGCAGTTTGCTGGGCAACATTGCGAAGTTGTTTGCGCCAAATTTATGTGAGCTTATAAAATTTGATGAAAATGATGAGCATTTGAAAGAGCGTTTTTCCGCTAATATACATGCATTTGGGGCACAAAGTAATGTAGATAGGCGTGAGCTTGATGGTTTAGATAGTGATAACATAAGTTTAGATAAAAATAAAGAGTTGTTAATAAGTTTGCTTAAAAATGTTGAAGGCTTAGACGTAAATTTTGTGGATAGCATAAAGAATGATGGCAATTCTTTTAATAGTTTTACTGATTTAATTAGAAAAGATAGTTGCTGCGTTCGCCATTCAAACATTGAATTAAAAGATGAAGTTGTAAGCAGCGTGTTGGCTGCGGCAGAAAGTTTTGCTAAAAATTTGCCAGACGGAGGATTTGATTTATCTTTTGAGCCTACTGAAGGGGACGCTAAAGACAAGGTTTGTTGTATGGATGAGAATTTTTTCGTTAGTGTTAATGCTTCTTATCATACTATTGGAGATTTTTCGTTTATAAAAGCTTTAGATAAAGACAGGGGAATTTTTGAAAAAGCCAAAGGTGAGCTTTTGCAGCTGCGTGATATTTTTAAATTTTTAAGTGATAAGGGCAATGTGGAAAGTTTAACGCCTATGCAAAGACGTGATATTATTTTTAAATATTTGGTTATTGAATCTGGGGTGCGGCATGCTGTGGATTGTTCTGCAAATCCTTTTAAAGATGCGCAAGATTTAGAAGTTGAATCTACTTGTAGTTTTTCGGCGCAGTTAGATGAGTATGTTGAAGCTTTATTGAAAGTTATAAATGAAAAATTGGGAGTATAATTATATAATTATTTGGAAAATTTTCGGAACTGTTAAAGCTATTTGAGTTTTAGCAGTTCTATTTTAGTTTTACTAGTAATTAAAATACACCTTCAATATAATGAATTCAATTTTTAGAAAAGCAAATGTGTAGTTTTTGCCAAAGTTGTTTTAAATTTTGTTTATATTTTTGAGCAAGCCGTATGCCATTAGTTTTAATATACAATAAATATAGTTTGCTAAAAATGTAAATATAACTATTTTGTAATAGATGGTAGTGTTTAATAATAATTTGTAGTTAATATAGGTTGTTTCAACAAAAATTTAAAGTAAAACTTATTTTGGTTAAGCTACAAATAAACTTAATGGTGTTAAAATATATAAAAAAATGTAACTTGATTTTTTATACATTTGAATTTAGAACTTTAGAATGGTGTATTGTTTTTGTTGGCATTGCGTGTTAAAAATGTAAATATAACTATTTTGTAATAGATGGTAGTGTTTAATAATAATTTG
>CAMKFY010000042.1 GCA_946411985.1 uncultured Clostridiaceae bacterium | reverse complement strand
TCATATTTTAATTCCAAACAAAAACATGGAATCTAGCATGAAATTTGCTCTTAATATATTTTTAATTAGCATAATAGCAATACCTATTATTAAAAGCATAAAAAAAATAGATATACCTAATTATTCAGAATTGTTAGATAAAAACAAATTCTACGAAGAAAACCTAAAAGATAAGGTGGAAAATTCTAATAAAAATATATTAGAAAATGCTTTAAAAGCTGTTTTTTACAAAAAAGGGTATAATAACGTGGACATAAGCATAGATATAGATAAAGATAATAAAACAACAAATATAGAAATTAAAATACCGTTAAGTGAAAACTACGATGCAGAAGAAATAAAAGAAATAACGAAACAACAAACAGGAATAAATCCAAATATAAAATACTATTAACATATTAAAATACAAATTGTTAAAAAGGAGGACTCTAAAAACCATGAACTTTAAAAAATATTACGAAAAAATAATGGCTTCCAAATCTAAATTTATAGTTATAATAGGATTTATAGGAATATTTCTAATAGCACTTTCCACATTTTCCAGCAAAAAAAAAGATGAAAAAGAAAAAGCCACACTGTGCAATAAAAACGGATTTACCAATATGGATGAATATGTTAGTAAACTAGAAAACAAGGTAAACTCAATAGTATCACAAATTGATGGAGTTGGGCAATCTAAAGTTATTATAACATTAGAAAATGGGATAGAAAATGTTTATGCCAATTCTCAAAAAAAAGCCACAAACACAAACGAAAATTTTTCCGGTAAAACTCTTAAAAGAGACGATATACAAACAGATGTTGTATTAGTAGACTCAGGCACAGGAGCAGGAAAACAAGGCCTAATAATAACTCAAAAAGAGCCTAAAATTAGGGGGGTGATGGTGTTATGTGAAGGGGGCGACAATGTTAAAACCGTTGCAAATGTGGTAGATGCTGTTTCAAAATGTTTAAATATTGGAACAAACAGACTTTCTGTTGTGAAGGGCGCTATAACGAAAAATAAATAAACTTTAAAATGAGAGGTGTTTTATATGAAAAAACTAAACTTTATTATAGGAAAAAGGCAGATAATGATTACCGCACTACTATTTATCCTAAGCATAGCTGCCTTTTTAAACTGGCAATTTGCCACAGGCGACCAAGCAATAACTGTTATGGACGTGCCAGAAGAAACAAACAAAGCTAATTCTCCTAACGAAGAAAGCAACTCACAAAAATATGGCGAGCCAGAACTCGTATCTAATAACAACTACTTCACAGTAGCAAAGCTAAACAAAAAAACCGCAAACGATGAAAACTTAGAAAACCTCAACAAAATAATAAAATCTAACAACTCAACTGAAGAGCAAAGAGAAAAAGCCACAAAACAAGCTATGAAACATATAGAGAGATGTGAAAAAGAAACGTCTATAGAAAACCAAGTAATGGGAAAGCTTTCGAAAAACTGTATAGCATATTTAGACCAAAATGACGATCAAGAAAAACTAAACGTTCACATACAAATAGAAAATTTAGACACAAAAAACGTAGCAATAATTAAAAATATAGCACAAGACGTAACAAAACTAAATGCTTCCAATATAACAATAACTCCAGTAGCATTAAGAAACAAGCAACCAGAAAGATAAATGCTTATACATAACATTCAAAAATGAAACCGCAACAACAAAAAGTGGTTTCATTTTTGATTTTTATACCACGCCTCATATTAAACATAAAAAACATTAAGAAACAACAAAATAAACATTAAATGCGTAAAAATATACATAAAATGTTACTTCCTGTTAACAGTTATAAGACATTTATATTTTCCAGCTGGCCAAACTCCATCTTTATTTATAATGCCTATATTAACTGGCACATTTTGTTTAACCCCTTCTTCAAATTTAATATTAGAAAAGTCTATAGTAGCCACCAAATCTGTATCACTTATCTTTTCTAAATATTCTTTAATTCCTACTATTCTAACATCTTTTATAACCTTAGAATGCACGCTAACCTCATAGCCTTGTGGCACATTTATAGGCTGTATTCCTTTAATATTGAAAAATTTAGAGGCTAGCCTATCTTTATTAAACGAAACTAAAGCAGACGTTACCTGAGTTAAATTTTTAAAACCAGAAGGCAGGTTTACATTAAAAGAAAAACTATTTTTTTCTTCTGTTAGCTCACACATATCTATAAACCCAAGGTTAATTTCGTTAGTTTGCCCAATAATTTCATCCGGCCCCGCAACATGTATAAATTCAGGGTCTATATTCGCATTTAAAAGCTCTTTATTTAAACAATTTGGCGCATTAGAAAAACTAACTTTAAAAGGCAGCTGGTTCACTTTATAAACAGGCACAGTTATGCTACACCTCATATCATTATACCTAAATAAAGATTTATCCATTTCTGCGCCATCTTTAGATATAAACTTTAAATTAGCATCAAAAGTTTTAGTAGAATTTAACGTGCTGCCACTCGCATCGGTGTATAGCTTTATAACATCTAAATTATCTATGCTTTGCTTTGGGCCGCTTACATATAAACTAGAAGGCTGGCAAACTAATTCATCCTTCATATAGCCAGGCTCCACCTTAACTCCTATATCTTCAGGAATTAAATTAAAAAATTTATTTTCAAGCACGTCCACCTTTATAATTATGCTATCTATAGAAAGCCTATCTACACTAACTCCTTCTTGTATTTTTTTTAACGAAGCGCCAACTGGAAGTTTATAAACTCCTTGAGTTATTATATTATTATAAGATTCCGGAGCTAAAAATATATCGTCTTTATTAAGAAATGCTATTTTATGCCTTGGCCCTTTAACAGTTACAGAAGCAATAACAGGCGCGATATCTACTATAAAAAGGCCTAACTGCTCAGCTTGAGTGTTAGATAAATTCAAATCTACAGGCACATCTTGTATTGTAACTACACTATAAGAATCACTATTAAAAATAATTATTAAAAACCATAACACAGTTGAAACCAAAACACACATAAAAACCGTTAGCTTATTTTTAAATATATCTACAAAAAAACCTTTAAAACTATACCTTCTCATACAAACACCCCACCTTCACAGGCAAAAACAAATTTTATTTAACACTAAACTTTTAACATAATCACCTAAACCCTGTTCACCAACCCCTCTTGCAAACATAAAACAAGGTCTGGCCTATTTAAATGTCGCTTTAATTTGCCATTTTCAGCTAGAGATATGTAGCCTGTTTCTTCCGATACCACCACCACCAAAGCATCAGACTCCTCACTTATTCCTATAGCAGCTCTATGCCGAGCGCCAAGCTCTCTTGATATATATTCTTCTTTGGAAGGCTTTGGCAAAAAACAAGACGCTGCTACAATTTCCCCTTCTCTTACTATAACTGCTCCGTCATGCAGAGGGGAATTTTTAAAAAATAAATTTTTAATTAACTCCTCACTAACATCTGCATTTAAAACAACACCGCTTGCTATTATATCTGCAAGCTTTGTTTTCCTTTCAAACACTATTATAGCCCCTGTTTTTTTTTGAGCCATATCTTCGCAAGCTTTAGAAATTTTATAGATAACATTTTCAATTTTAACCTTATCTTTATTCTTTTCGCTAAACAAAAAATTTTGTAACCTACCCCTCATTTTAGCTCTGCCAACATGCTCTAATATTCTTCTAAACTCAGATTGAAATAATATTACTATTATAACTGGACCCCAAAAAAATAGCTTGCTAACTATAAAATCTAATGTTTTTAAATTTAAAACCTTGGCCAAAAAAACAACCACTAGCAAAAATATTAAGCCTTTAAAAAGTTGTGTAGCTCTTGTTTCTCGAACTATTAAAAACACTTTATATATTATAAAAGCAATAACAAGTATATCTATTAAGTCTGTAAACCTAAAAGATAAAATTACCCCCCATAACATATGAAAAAAATTTAGCAATTGATCCATAAATTAAATTTCTCCTTTTTTCAAACTGCCAAAAACAATATTCACCGCAGACCTTACACTATCTACTGGGAATAATTTCACCTTAACATCTACATCTTTTAAGCTTTTAAAACAACTTTGTGGAAGTATCACCTTGCTAAAACCTAACTTCTGCGCTTGTATTACAATATTTTCTACAGAATATATACCCCTTACTTCTCCTGCCAAACCAATTTCACCCAACACCAAAATAGTTTCATCTATTTCCGAATTTTTTAAACTAGCAATTAAAGATAAAGCTACAGCCAAATCAAAACCTGTTCCTTGCAATTTTAAGCCGCCCACAACACTAACATAACAATCTAAATTTTGAAAAAAAAACCCAACTCTTTTTTCTAATACTGCAAGTATTAATATTAATTTATTATAATCTAAACCTTTGCACATTCTCCGCGGTAAACCAAAGCTAGACTTTGCCACTAAAGACTGAACTTCAGCAAATATTGGCCTTTTGCCCTCCATAACAGAACACATGCAACTTCCAGGAGCTTTTTTTGGGCGTTCACTTAAAAGATTTGCAAACGGGTTTAAAACCGGAACAAGCCCAGTGCTTTTCATATCAAACAGGCCAATTTCATCTACAGAACCAAACCTATTTTTAACCACCCTTAACATTCTAAAAGAACTTTTAAAATCTCCCTCAAAATATAACACAGTGTCTACAATATGCTCCAAAACTTTAGGCCCTGCAATACTCCCTTCTTTATTAACATGGCTAACTAAAATTATAGTTATATTTTCTTGCTTCGCAATTTTCTGCAACATATAAGCGCATTCACGCACCTGAACAACGCTGCCAGCGACAGACGCTAAACTATCTAAACTAACAGTTTGTATAGAATCTATAACAACAAAATCCGGCCTTTCTCTTAACATAATATTACATATGTCTTGCATATTGCATTCAGACAACACAAAAATATTCTCGCTGTTTATAGAAAGCCTATCACTTCTAATTTTTATCTGCTTTACACTTTCTTCAGCAGATATGTAAAACACCTTTTTGCATTCACGCAACTGCTTACAAATTTGTAAAAGTAATGTAGATTTACCTATTCCAGGGCTGCCACCTATTAAAGAAATAGAACCTTTTACTATTCCACCACCAAAAAGCAAATCTAACTCACTTATTCCAATAACATAACGTTTTTCAAACTCAACGCTTACATCTTTTATGCATGAAATAACAATATTTTTATTAGAATTTGAAGATTCATAATTATCAATTTCTCTTAGGCTATTCCACGAACCACAAACAGGACATTGCCCCACCCACTTTGATGCAATGTGCTCACATTCAACGCATAAAAACTTTGACTTTATTTTATTCATAAAAAACCCTTATTTAAAATAAACTACATGAAAGAAGAAAAAGGCTTTAATATAAAACCTAAAACTTTTTGAAAAAAACTTCGCTTCGCACACTCCTCCAAAGACACCATTTCACACTTAGACATAACCAATTTAAAATCTTCGTATATTTGAGAAAGTGCCTTAGTTTTATACATCCAAACGCTGCATTCAAAGTGTAAATAAAGGCTCCTAAAATCAAAATTAGCAGTGCCTAAAACCCCAACTATTCCATCAGATATTATTAACTTGGAGTGTATAAACCCAGGAGTGAATTCATAAACTCTCACCCCTGCTTTAATAAGCCTTTTATAAGAACTTCTAGTAACTGCATGAACGTAAAACTTATCATAAACACTAGGAGTTATTATAACAACCTCAACGCCACTTTGAGCAGCGAAAATTATGGAGTTAGTTAATTTATCATCTATTATTAAATAAGGAGTTTGTATATAAACATATTTTTGAGCTCTTGTTACTATTTTTAAATATATGGAATCATTCAAATAATAAGAATTAACCGGGTTATCACCAAATGGCATAACAAACCCATCAGATTCTACATTAAAACTACTTGGAATAAAATTTTCAAAAAACAAACTTTCATTAGATAAATAGTTCCACATATTTAAAAATAAAACCACAAAACTAACAGCAGCTTTACCATATAACCTAACGCCGCAATCTTGCCAAAAACCAAACCGCTCTATTTCATTTATATATTCGTCTGCAAAATTTATGCCACCAGTATATGCAATCTTCCCGTCAATAACCACCATCTTTCTATGATCTCTATTATTCATAAAAGCTTCAAATCTCGGCTTTATAGGATTAAAAACTTTGCATTTTATACCTAAACGGTTCATATAGGAAGAATAACCATTTGGCAAACTAGCAATAGTGCCGAAATCATCATAAATTAACCTAACATCTAAACCTTTCTTTACTTTATCTATTAAAATATTTAAAATTTCCCCCCACATCTTGCCAGGGCTTATAATAAAAACTTCCAAAAATATGCTTTTTTGCGCCAAATCTAAATCTTTAAGCAAACTTTTAAAATACGAACTACCAGAACCTAAAAACTCAGTTTGAGTGCAATCATAAACTGGCTGCCTTGAAACATTAAAAATCCATTTTACCATCTGCAAACAACTAGCATCTATTTTTAAGTTTTTAATAAAACGTTCGCTGTCATCAAAACATTTAAAATTAACATACCTCGCATTTACAAACTTTCTTTTTAGTTTTTTAACTGTTCGCCTCTTACCAAACGTAATATATAAAAGCCCACCAACTAATGGAAGCAAAATAACGGTAAAAATCCAAGATATTTTATAAGCAGGGTTAGATTTAGAATTCACCACTAAAAATATTATAAAAATATTATAAATATATGCCACAACTCCAAAAATCACAAAAGCGCCACCAAAAACAAACATAACGATAACGCTTGATATAATTATTTCAAACATTAATAAAACTAAAGCAGTAGTAGACCTTTTAGTGATTATATTAAACAACCGCTTCATTAAACTAAACTCCTAATTATTAAAGCAACAGCAAAAATTGTATCTAAAAACAAAAATTGTCAATAATTTAATTGGTGATAATAATGAAAAGTAAAACAAAAACAACATTAATAACCTTGGTAACATCGTTTACCATAATATTCCCCTTAAGCACATTCACAACACTAAAAATAATGAAAAATATGCTACAAAAAAACAATACAAAACTGTCCAACGAAAATAAATATGTAATACCCAAAAATCAAGATATAACTATACTACTAACCATATGCGAAAGTTTCCCACAAACTGCTGAAATTTATATATTACTAAAATTATCTGCGCACGATGACCAAATAATTATTGGAGAACTACCAAAAAAGCTAAAACTTAAACATAAAGAAAAATACGAAGAGCTCGAAAAACTATACGAATTTGGGGGAATAAACCTTGCAAAGCAAACACTAGAAAATCAACTAAATATAGAAATAAATAACACAATAAAACTAGACCATAACGCAATAAACGGCATAATGAACGAACTCGGTGGGTTCAAAATTCAACAAAATAACATACAAAAAATAATATATGGAAAAACTTTTTACAACTACCTCTACGAAAACCCAATTAAAACACTAGTGCAACTAAAAAACAATTTCAACAAAAAAACAAATCTTAACAAATTTTTCGTAACACTATCAAATTTATCACAAACAGACATATCTATATATGACTTTGAAATACGAAAAAATGGACTTAAAAAACTAATAAACAGCAAAGATATAAAACTAACACTACTAAAAAAAGAACAAAATATAGCAAAATACAAAAAAATCCTCAGCTAACGGTGTATAACCAACTGAGCTAAAGGCGCAAGCAGCCGTAAAGATTAAACTCAAAGCAGCAAAG
>CAMKFY010000041.1 GCA_946411985.1 uncultured Clostridiaceae bacterium | reverse complement strand
GCAGATTAGATATTTGTAAGCAGGCATTACTTTGTAGGTATGAGAGTTTGAAAGGAACAAAGGCAGTTAAGAATTTTAACTACATAATAAAGCATATTTAGCATACCGTGAACAAGAAGTTTTCCATTCATATAAGCGGTTCTGATATTAGGAATGAAAAACCTAAACTCATATGCCTGTGGGCGGTGTGTAAAGCGTTGCGGCATGCTATTGTGTGTGGGCAATTCGATTTTGGTTTCAACAAGAAAGTTCTTACTCATATATAAACTTGCGAGCGGTTTTATTTTGCTTTGTATAAGATTCCCGTAAGTTGAGTTTTAGCTTTAAATTTAAAAATCTTCTTGACTTTTAAAATAATTCATAATACAATAAATGAGTTGGTTTTGTTTTAAATTATGCGCCAGTAGATCAATTGGATAGATCGTTTGGCTACGGACCAAAAGGTTGGGGGTTCGAATCCTCTCTGGCGTACCATAAATTTTGTAGCCTTTAAACTTTTTAAGTTTTTAAGGCTATTTTTTTGCCATTTAAATATTCAAAAAATGAGTTTTTGCTTTCAAATTCCAATTCAACGCAACTAAGCTTTTGAGGCACTTTATATTTGCTGCCATATTTAAAATCTCCAACTATTGGATGCCCTATTTTCGCCATTTGTGCCCTTATTTGATGAGATCTACCTGTATGAAGTAAAACCTTAACAACTGCTTTATTTTTTAATTGCTTTAATAATATATATTCTGTTATAACCTTTTTAGAAGTGCTATAAGCTTTAGATGTTATAAACGCTTTATTTTTAGCAGTGTCTTTATTCCAGTATCCCACCAAAACTTCCCTATTTTTTGTTAAAATGCCTTCAACTGTGCATATATATGTTTTTTTTATTCTGCCTTGCCTATTTAATTCGTTCAAACTGCGCAGCGCATTAGCATTCTTGCCAGCCATAATAAGGCCGCTAGTGTTAACGTCTAGCCTGCCACATAAAGACGGAACAAAACTATTTTCATTTTCCGGAATATATTCACCTTTAAAAATGAGGTATTTAATTATATTATCTATTAAACTATCCTTTAAAGAACTGTTAGGATGTGATTTAACACCCTTGCCTTTATAAACAACTAAAATATTTTTATCTTCATATACTATGTTTAATGAAAAGCCATCTTTAGCGTTAACAGTATAATGTTTTGCCTTAAAAAATTCATCTAAACCATACACACTAACAATGTCACCAAGCTTTAATATATATTGCGGTTTAGACGACTTACGGTTTACCTTTATATTTTTTTTTCGTATATTTTTATACATTAAAGACAAAGGCATGCTAAAATAGGTTTTCTCTATAAACTTATTTAAACGTTGGCCAGCATCATTTTCATTAATATTAAAAGTTTTCAAAAAATCCTCCAAAATTTAATATTTGCCCTGATATATAAGCTGAGATAATATTGCTATGTTAGCCGCCGCCTCCACAACAACCACACCTCTAAGCACAATACAGCTATCGTGGTGGCCTTTGCATAATATTTTGCAATTCTTATTTAATTTCAAATTAACAGTATTTTGCAGTTTAAATATTGTTGGAGTAGGTTTAAATGCCACCCTAAAAACTATTGGCATACCTGTGGATATGCCACCTAATATGCCGCCATTATTATTTGTTTTTGTTTTAACCACTCCGTCTTTAATATAAAACTCATCATTGCCATTAGAGCCTTTCATTTCCCCAAACTCAAAACCTTTGCCAAACTCTATTCCCTTAACAGCAGGTATGGCAAACATAATAGAAGATATATAATTTTCAATTCCATCAAACATAGGCGAGCCTATTCCAGCAGGCATACCAAAAATAGCGCATTCCACCACCCCGCCTAACGAATCTCCCTGTTTTTTAGCAAACTCCACCTTATCTTTTATAATGTTAATTTTTTTATTATTTAAAACCGCTATATATTTTTCTTTTAATTTATAGAGCTCAGGCAGATTTGAACTATAGCTTTCTATTTCAAAATCTTTAACACCATCTACAGAATATATATGGGCAAACACCTTTATATTTTTTTTTATAAGAGCTTGTTGGCAAACGCTGCCAGCAAAAACAATGGGCGCAGTAAGCCTGCCAGAAAAATGGCCGCCTCCTCTTTCGTCATTGAAAAAATTATAGCGTAGCCCACCAGTAAAATCTGCATGTGAAGGCCTGGGCGTATATTTTATTTGGTTATAAAAACTTTTACATAAAGCTTTATTATATATTATAGCAGATATTGGCGTGCCTGTTGTGTGATGCTTATAAATTCCAGACAAAACTTCAAGTTTATCATATTCTTTGCGCCCACTTACCCCAACTCTATGGCTAAGCGGTGCTCTTAATTTCATATTTTTATTTATATCTTTAAAATTTATTGGAACGCCACACGGAAAATTATCTATAACAACCCCAATGCCTTTAGAATAAGATTCCCCAAAAATTGAAATATTAAGGCCATTACTCCATACAGAAGCCACTAAAAACTCCTCCTAAATATTTAAAATCTTCTAAAAAATTTGGATAGCTTTTGAAAACACTCTGCACATCTGAAACTATAACAGGAGAGCTGCAATAACAAGATATAGAAAAAGCTGCCATAACTATTCTATGGTCTTTATAGCTATTAACAAACCCGCCTTTTAACTTTTTAACCCCTTCAACAAATATAACATCCCCTAAAAGGCACGCTTTGCCGCCAACACCGTTTATTAAATTTAAAATAGAAAATATTCTATTGCTTTCTTTGTAGCGCAGCCTACTAACACCATATATTTTAGACGTTCCAAAGCAAAAGCAAGCAAGCAAGCAAAGGGCGGGCGCAAGGTCTGGCACATTTTTAATATCAAAACAAAAAGGCTTTAATATGCCTTTAGGGCAAACCAAAACGCCATCTTCTCCAAACTCAACATACCCTCCACAACTTTTAATTATATTAAAAATTACCCTATCTCCCTGAATTGAATTTTTATTAAGCCCGCACACAGTTATAGGGTTTAACACTCCTAAAACTCCAAAAAAAGCAGCCAATGAATAATCCCCTTCCACATTATACATGCATGCCATATATTTCTGGTTGCCAGGCACTATAAAACCGTTTTTTGCTTTATTTATTTTTACTCCAAAACAGTTTAACACGTCTATTGTAATATTTATATATGGCCTAGACACCAAACCATCTTTAAAGGTTATATAGCTGTCGCCATTTAAAAGTGGCAACGAAAAAAGTAAGCCTGTTAAAAATTGTGAACTAAAGCTAACGTCCACCTCAAAATTTCCAGGCTGCAACCTATTTTTAACCATTAAGCCATTGCTGCAAAGCTTAGCATAATTTAACCTTCTCCCATTTAATGCAACATAGCAAATAAGTGGCCTTTTTAAAAGGCTGCCAACGCAATTTAAAAATATATTAAAAGGAGTTGTGGCAGCTAAAAAGCTTAAAGTTCTAATTAAAAGCCCACTTTCAAAGCAATTTATATTATAAACATTGTTACTACTAAGCCCTTTAAACAGCCCACCGTAAACAACTAAACTGCTGCCATAAATTTTAAATTTAACGCCAAATTCCCTAATAGCAAAGATAGCAGCTTTAACATCTAACGAAAAATTAATATTTTTTAACAAACTAGTCCCATCACAAAGCGAAGCACACAAAATAGCTCTAATTGCAAAACTTTTAGAAGAAAAAGCATTAATAGAGCCACTCAACCTAGATGGGTATACTTTTAAATTCAAAAAAACACCTCATTTTACAATTGCTTATTTTAACAAAAATAGCACTAGTGCTAGAAATGCTGTATTACAATGCATACACATTTATAACAAACGTTACATATTTAAAAACTTTCTAAATTTTAAAATAGGCATTGTTAAAATTACGCTATGCCCTATTTTCTTAACAACACAAATTCTTATAACATTGCCAAATATCTTTTTATCTTTAAGCACGCTTTTAAATATATCTTCAACATTAAATTTCAACGCAGTAGGAAGATTATATTTTTTAATTAAATTTTTTAATTTTAAAAAACTATACAAGCTTGTTATGCCAGCCTTAACACTTTTTTCTGTTATGTAACACATACCAACGCAAACAGCCTCGCCATGAGAAATACTATTGTTAAAATATCTTTCCAGCGCATGGCCAATTGTGTGGCCAAAATTTAGTTTTGTGCGTATGTTTTTTTCAAATTCGTCTATTTGAATAACATTTTTTTTAATTTTAATACACCTAATTATAATATCTTTAAGATGTGAATATATATTTTTATTTTGCTCGCATAAAATATTAAAAAGTTCTTTTGAAAAGGTAACAGCATATTTTATTACCTCACCAAACCCAGATAAAAAAACTTTCTCTTTTAGAGTTTTAAGAAGAAAAATATCACATATAATAAGTGAAGGAGAATATATAGTGCCTATTAAATTTTTATAATTGCCAAAATTAACTCCGTTCTTCCCACCAATACTAGCGTCCACCTGAGAAAGCAATGTTGTAGGTATATTTATATATCTTATCCCTCTTAAATATGTACATGCCACAAAACCAGAAATATCGCAAACCACTCCGCCACCTAAAGCTATAATAATGTCTTTTTTTGTTATGCCGCACTTAACTAAAAAATTATATATTTCTAACAAACATGAAAAATTTTTAGAGCTTTCTTTGTTAGGCACAGCAAACATAAAAACAGAAAAACCAAACTCCATAAGGCTTTTCTTTAATACTCCGCCGTAAATTTTGCAAACCAAGCTATCTGTTATTATCACAATATTGAAGCCAGCGTTATTAATGTTTTGTTTTATAAAATATCCAGTTTTTTTTAATAAATTTTCTCCAACGAGTATATTGTAAGAGTTGGTAGAAGAAACAAAAATATCCTCCATATTTAGAAAGCTCCAGTAAAGTAATTAATAATTAAAAACTAAGTTATACGTTAATAAAAAAGCAAAAATATACGCTGCCACACACCATTTAATGCCAACCAATGCGTATTATACCATTTTTAAAACTTTTTTGCAAATTTTATAATATGCTAACAAAATAAATAAAAAAATATTAACATTTTTTTAAAAAATGTTATTCTATATCTTGCATAAACACAAAAAATATTGTAAACTGTCTAAAATGAAATTGTAAAAAGCTAAAATGCAGCTGGTTTTACTGTTTAACAAAAATGTTAATTCATCTTAATTTTCCAAATTTTAGGAGATGTTTTTATGGATGAACTTTTAAGCGAAATATTAAAAATAGACGAAGACGCGGAGCAAAAATTAAAATTTGCAACGCAGGAGTGCATAAAAATAAAAGAAAACGTTGAAAAAGAAAAAGAAAAAATAAAATCTAACATAAAAGCTAAAGCAGAGGAAAAGCTAAAAAAAGTTGAGGCTGTTGAAGAAGAAGAGTTTTTAAAAGAAGTGGCTAACTTAGAGCAAAAAAAGGAGTTGGCTATAAAGAGTTTGAACGAAATTTACAGCAAAAACCAAAATGCATGGGTGGATGGTATCGTTTTTAACGTTTTAGGGAGATAGTTTTTAATATATTAAATTTAGGAGGTGTTAATAGAATATGTTTTCTGGTGTTGCAGCAATAACGAAAGCCAGAGTTTTATATGCAAATATGTTAAAAAAAGCGCAACTTTTAAATATTGCAAAGTGCAAAAACGTTACCGAGATTGCAAGTTTTTTAGCTAGCAGCACATATTATAAACATTGCCTTAAGCCTTTAAATTTGGAAGATGTTCACAGAGGCGAATTGGAACATTTAATAAAAAAACAAGAGTTTGAAAGCTACAATAAGATTAGCAAATATTCCCCTAGAAGTGTTGTGCACAGTTTTATTTTGGAAAGCTTCGAAATTGCAGAAATATTGAGGTTTGCAATGTTTTTAAAGTTAAACAAAAAAGAAGATTATGTGCCGCTTATGCCAAGCTATTTAATATCTAAATGCATATTAAAATTTTTTACGTTTAAAAACGTTAAAAACATTAGGGATTTGCTAAAATTTTTAAAAAGTACGCGATACTACAATATCTTAAAGTTTGCTTGCGCTGATGGTGAAAAGTTAAATTATACTGTTTTTGAATATGAGCTTTATAAATATTTTTTCTCGAAACTTTTGAATTTTGTTAGCTTCAAAACCAAAAACGCGGAGCTTTTTGAGTTGAATAGGCTTATTAAAAGCAAAATAGATAATGTAAATCTTTGTTACATATACAGGGAAAAGTTTTTAGCTAACTCTAATGCTGAGCATATTAAAAGTGGAGTTTTTCCGTTTGGCAAGAAATTAAACTTTAAATCCATGAACGGTATTATAAACTGTAAAAATAAAGATGAATTTGAAAAAATTGTTAAATCGTTTTTTTCAATTATTAATAATTTCAACCTAGAAAATATAGAAATATATTCCCAAATTTATGAATATAAAATTTGCAAAAGTTATTTCCACCTATCTTCAAATATCACGACAGTTTTTTATTGCTTTTTAGTGTTACAAAGAATAGAAATACAAAACCTCATCCATATAATAGAGGGCGTGCGGTATGGTTTAACGCCAGAAAAAATTGAAAGTATATTAATAGTTTAATAAAAAGGAGGAGAGGGTTGTGTCAATTGAGGCTATGACATTTGTGAATGTTATAGGCAAGCTGGAAAATTTAGAAGATTTTCTTTTGAAAATAGTAAAGTTTAAAATGTTTCACATAGAAAAAATAAAAAAAAGTATAAGAAACTATGACTACGAGCCACTAGCCGAAAAAAACCCTTATACAGATAGTTTAAATAAAGCAGTTAAGGTGTTAAATCTTCTCAATATATCTACAAATTTGCCAGATTACGAAAAGTTTAAAATAGAAAAAAGTGCGGCTGATACAGAAAATTTTGAAAAATTCGTTAATGATGTATATTTCGAAATATGTGAATATGAGAAAAATATTAATGTATTGAAAGGCAAAATATCTATCCTACAAAAAAATTCAAAATTGTTGGAACATATAAAAAATACAAATATAAACATAAAAAAATTGCTAATTAGCAAACATCTAGCCATACATTTTGGAACTATTCCACTATATAACTTAAACAAGCTAGAATATATAAAAAATGAAAATTTTTATTTTATACCACAAGATAAAGATAGCGAGTTTTGTTGGGGGTTTTACATAGCTCCCGAAGCTCAGCAACAAAGGGCTTTTGAGTTTTTTAAGGAGGTGCTTTTTAAAGAATATATATTACCAGAAAATATAGACAGCACTCCAAATTTAACTATAAAAAATATAAAAGTTCAAATAGAAGAATTAAAAAAGAATTTAGAGTTTCTATATAACAAGATAAAAAACTACAAAACAATATATTTTAAAAAGTTAATTTTGTCATATGTTTATTTTAAAGTATTAAATGATACCTTCAACCTTAGGCAGTTTGCAATTGTTAAAAGTAACAGATTTAACATGTGTGGTTTTATTCCGAATGAAATGCTAAGTGAGTTTAAAAATATATTCAAAAATGAAAATGGAGTAGTTTTTGAATTTCTAAATAAAAATAAGGCCATAGAATATTCTCCACCAGTTCGTTTAAAAACATGTAGGTTTTTCAAGCCATTTGAAAAATATGTGCAAATATACGGCATACCGCAATACGGAGCCATAAACCCGTCAAGTTTTATAGGGTTTATTTATAGTTTAGTGTTTGGTATAATGTTTGGTGATTTGGGACAAGGCTTTTTACTTTTAATTGGCGGGCTCCTAATTTGGAAAGCAAAGAAAGATATGCTAGGGTTAATACTAACAAGATGTGGTATTTTTAGTATGTTTTTCGGTTTCATATTTGATTCTATTTTTGGGTTTGAAGGCATTTTTGGGGGGCTATGGGTTATTAAACGTGTAACTAAGTATAGGTTGCCGTTTCATTTGTTAGAACCAAAAAATTCGCTCACAATATTGGTTTTATCCTGCTTTCTTGGTATGCTTTTAATTTTAACATCTATAGGCATAAACATATATTTAAACATTAAAAATAAAGATATTGGTGAAGCCATTTTTTCACATAATGGAATAGCTGGCTTTGTGTTATATGGTGGGTTTGTTGTTTTTGCGTTGTGTTTAATGCTTTT
>CAMKFY010000040.1 GCA_946411985.1 uncultured Clostridiaceae bacterium | reverse complement strand
CTTTGCTGCTTTGAGTTTAATCTTTACGGCTGCTTGCGCCTTTAGCTCAGTTGGTAGAGCAACTGACTCTTAATCAGGAGGTCCGGGGTTCGAGTCCCCGACGGCGCACCATATTTGGTTCGGCCCGTTGGTCAAGCGGTTAAGATACCGGCCTCTCACGCCGGTGACACGAGTTCAATTCTCGTACGGGTCACCATAGCTTTTATTAGTTATGTTTAGCGTTTTAGTTTTTGCTTGTGTTGTTTTTTGGGCCATTAGTTTAACGGTTAGAACCCCTGGCTCATAACCTGGTGACCAAGGTTCGACTCCTTGATGGCCCACCATGTATTTTTAGTTTTATTAGTAGGGGTGTAGTTTAGTGGTAGAACATCGGTCTCCAAAACCGATTGTGAGGGTTCGATTCCTTCCATCCCTGCCATGTTGGCTGTTATAGCTCAGTAGGTAGAGCGCATCCATGGTAAGGATGAGGTCGTCGGTTCAATTCCGACTAATAGCTCCATTTTTGTTTTTAGTTTCAGGGGGCGTACTCAAGTGGTTATAAGAGGCTGCACTCGAAATGCAGTAGGTCATATTTGTGATGCGAGAGTTCGAATCCCTCCGCTCCCGCCATTTTACGTTATAAGGCTTTTTGTTTTGTGAATTTTTTGGGTTTGTTGGTTTTATTTTCCTTTTAGTTTTCGTAGGTGTTAAGTATTTTTTCTTTCAGTTTTAAGATGTCGTCCATGGTGTTAAGTTTGTTGCATATTTGTCTTATATGTTTTGCATTTTTGAAGTTGTTAAAGTATCTTGTTGCTTGAGCCCTCGCTTTTTTTATTCCCTTTTCCTCTCCTTCGAATTTGCATATAAGTTTAATGTGCGTTAGCATTGTGTTTAAAATTTCAAAAATGTTTGGAGTTTTGGGTTGTGTTCCGGTTTTTAAAAAGTCTGATATTTGTTTAAATATGAAGGGTTGCCCGAAGCTGCCTCTTCCAATCATTATTAAGTCTGCGTTGGTTATTTCGTAGGCTTTTTTCGCTTGTTCGGCATTTTTAATATCTCCGTTAGCAATAACTGGAATAGATAGGCTTTTTTTAACCTCACGTATTATTTGCCAATCGGCCTGGCCGGTAAACATATCTTTTCTTGTTCTGCCGTGTATTGTTATTGCGCTTATGCCAACATCTTGCAAGCGTTTTGCGAATTCGCACACATTTGTGGTGTCCCATCCTTTTCGTAATTTTACGGTAACAGGAACGTTGCAATGTTTAACTACTGTGGCCGCTATTTTTGTGGCTAATTCTATATTTTTCATTAATGCGCAGCCAGCCCCGGTTTTAACCACCTTGTTAACAGGGCAGCCCATATTTATATCTACTATATCTGGCGCGTATTGGAGCACTTTGGGCAGTGCCAATTCAAAATATTTAGGGTCTTCCCCAAAAAGCTGTATAGCCATTGGCCTTTCTTTTGGCGTTATATTTAAATATTTTTCAGATTTTTCGGGGTTGAAAAATATTCCTTTAACAGATATCATTTCTGAGAAAACTAATGCAGCGCCAAATTTTTTGCACATAAGCCTATAAGCAGTATCTGCAACAGATGCCATTGGCGCTAATGCTGCAGTTTTTTTTATTTTAACGTTTCCTATTTTTAAAAAACTCTCCAAAATTTCTAACCACTTTCATTCAAATTTATATAGTTATAGTAAATATTTTAATTATTTTTAATTTTTGCAAATTTTATTATATTAAATTTGGCAACTTAATATAATAAAACATTTTTACATATTTATTTTATAGCGATGCCTAAACTAGTTCGGTTTAAATAAATTTTTCGTATTTTTACAGGCTTAAAAAAATAGCGCAAATAATATATATACAATTTTTTATGTTTATATTTTTATAATTATAGTTGTAAAAATTTTGAGTGTAATGTGATGTTAAATTTTCTATAGCTTTAATAAAGGCATATTATTTGTTATTTTTGCTTGTGTGCTTAATATGTTGACAATTTAAATTTTAATTAATATAATTATGAAAATGTATGGGTTTATAAAATTATTTTAAGAGGTAGTTGTTATGGCATTTTACTATAAAGAACCTTCCAGAACTTTTAGTGAATATATTTTAGTGCCTGGCTATTCTTCTAAAGATTGTTTGCCAGAGAATGTTTGTTTAAAAACTCCTATAACAAAATTTAAAAAGGGAGAACAAGCTAGCATATATATGAATATACCACTAACTTCGGCTATAATGCAAGCTGTTTCAGATGATAATTTGGCTGTGGCATTGGCGCGCGAAGGAGGTATATCTTTTATATATTGTTCGCAGCCTATAAAAGCTCAGGTTGAAATGGTGTCTAGGGTTAAGAATTTTAAAGCAGGTTTTGTTACAAGTGATAGTAATTTAACTGTGGATGCTACGCTTGAGGATGTTATAAATTTAAAGAGGTTAACGTCGCATTCTACAATGGCGGTAACTGAAAATGGTAAGCCAGACGGTAAACTTTTAGGAATAGTTACAGGAAGAGACTATCGCCTCAGTAGGATGAGCCTTAGCACTAAGGTGTCTTCTTTTATGACTCCGTTTAAAGAATTGGTTTGTTGCAAAAAAGGGGTTAGTTTATCGGAGGCTAACGATGTGCTTTGGCAGCATAAGCTAAATTCCATACCTATAATAGATGAGCATAATAATCTTTGCTGCTTTGTTTTTAGAAAAGATTACTGTTCGCATAAAAAAAACCCAAACGAGTTGTTAGATGGCTTGAAGAGGTATGTGGTGGGCGCTGGAGTGAACACGCACGACTACAAAGAAAGAATACCAGCTTTGGTGGACGCTGGAGCAGATGTGTTATGTATAGATTCTTCGGAAGGGTTTACGTGTTGGCAGAAGGAAACAATAGGATTTGTTAGGAATAATTATGGAGATAGCGTTAAAATTGGAGCTGGTAATGTTGTTAGCGCTGAGGGGTTTGAATTTTTAGCAGATTGTGGCGCAGATTTTGTAAAGGTTGGCATTGGTGGTGGGTCTATATGTATAACTAGGGAAACTAAAGGAATAGGTCGTGGCCAGGCTTCTGCTTTAATAGAAGTGGCTGCCAAGCGTGATGAATATTTTAATAAAACTGGGGTGTATATTCCAATATGCTCAGATGGCGGCATAGTGCACGACTACCACATAACACTAGCTTTGGCAATGGGTGCGGATTTTGTTATGCTTGGCAGGTATTTTGCGCGGTTTAATGAAAGCCCTTCAAATAAGGTGTATGTTAACGGTAATTATATGAAAGAATATTGGGGTGAAGGGTCTAACAGAGCTAAAAATTGGCAAAGGTATGAAGCAGGGAAGTTAGCATTTGAAGAAGGAGTAGATTCATACGTTCCTTACGCTGGCGAGCTAAATAATAATGTTGCTAGAACAATACATAAAATAAAATCTGCTATGTGTAATTGTGGTTTTTTAGATATAAGTTCGTTTCAAAAAAACGCTAAATTAACAGTGGTGTCTGCTACGTCAATAGTTGAGGGCGGAGCGCACGATGTTATATTAAAAAATGATAGCAATAATGCTTTTAAGGTGGAGAATAAATAAGTTTTTTGGTTTATAAAAAGTGTTAATGCTTGCAATAATTTTTATAGCAGCGTAATGGTTTTGCAAATGTGTGGGAATGCGTATTTATTTTCACGTTTTATATAATTTTTTAGGTTAATTTTATATAAATTTTAATTGCGGTAGTTATGGCAATTTTAAAATATTAAGCTAAATGTTAAGCTAAATATTTGTAAATTATTTTGGCAAAATATATTGAATATTTTTTTTAAATGTTTTATAATAAGGGTTGTGTTTTGGTTTTGCGTGTTAAAAATTGTGGTAGTTTATATTCGGAGGTATTGTGATGGGGTTTGGTTGTTGTAGGAAGAAGATAGTTTTAGTTGGCACGGGGATGGTTGGCATGAGCTATGCCTACTCTATGTTAAATTCGCCAGACATTTGTGATGAACTTTTGCTAATAGATATAGATAAAGAGCGTGCAAAAGGTGAGGCAATGGATTTAAACCATAGTTTAGCTTTTTTGAATTGCTCAATGAAGGTGCGCGTTGGAGACTATAAAGATTGCAAAGATGCGGATCTTGTTACAATATGTGCGGGCATTCCAAGAAAGCCAGGTGATTCGCGGTTAGACCTTCTTAATAAAAATGTGGAAATATTCAAATCTATAATAAACCCTATAATGGATTCTGGTTTTAATGGTTGTTTTTTAATAGCTAGCAATCCAGTAGACGTTATGGCGTATGTAACGCAACGGTTGTCTGGCGTTTCTTGTGCTAAAGTAATTGGTAGTGGCACAGCTCTAGACACAGCTCGGCTCAGGTTTATATTAGGTGAGCATTTTAATGTGAGCCCTAAAAGTGTGCATGCGCATGTTTTTGGAGAGCATGGGGATAGCAGTTTTGTGCCATGGTCTCAGGCATATATAGGGGCAAAGCCTGTTGAGGAAATATGTAATGAATGCAGCAAATATGCTAATATAAACTTGGAAGACATATCTGACAAGGTGAAAGAGGTGGCAGCGGATGTTATAAGGGCTAAAAAAGCCACCTATTATAGCATAGGAATAGTTTTAAAGAGAATAACTCATGCAATAATTCATGATGAAAATTGTGTTTTAAACTTGTCTGTTATGCCAAATGGCGAGTATAGTCAAAAAGATTTATATATTGGTTTGCCTGCTATTGTGGGCAGCTGTGGAATTAGTAAAATATTGCAGTTAAACTTGCGAGATAACGAAAAAGAAAAGTTAAGTAATTCGTGCGAAATAATAGGTGGTTTATGCCATAGTGTATCGCTTTAATTAAACTTTTAGGCAGTAGGCATTTTTTGTATACTGCCTAGTGGCGGTTATTTTCAAATTAGGTTTTAATTAAAAATATAAAAAAATTAAAAAATCTATTGACATTAACATTTGGTTATAGTATACTAGCCTTGGTTGAAAGGTTTTTACATTTTTGCGGGTTTAGCTCATCTGGTAGAGCGCCACCTTGCCAAGGTGGAGGTAGCGAGTTCGAGCCTCGTAACCCGCTCCAGTTATGGCGACATAGCCAAGTGGTAAGGCGTGGGACTGCAACTCCCTGACCATCAGTTCGAATCTGATTGTCGCCTCCAATAATAGTTGTTTGTGTTGTTTTTAGCGTTTTCCATGTTGGGAAATGTGTTTTTTATTATCATAAGTTGGGTGGAATTTATGGAAAGCAAGAACAAAATGGAAAAAATAGTAGATCTTTGCAAGAAGCGAGGTTTTGTATTTCCTGGCAGTGATATATATGGTGGGCTTTCAAATTCTTGGGATTATGGCCCTCTTGGAGCAGAGCTTAAAAACAACATAAAAAGAGCATGGTGGAAATGGTTTATAACACAAAATGAATATAATGTGGGGTTAGATAGTGCAATACTAATGAACCCTAAGGTTTGGGAGGCTTCGGGGCATGTGGGGGGCTTTTCAGACCCTCTAACAGACTGTAAAAATTGCAAGTCTCGTTATAGGGCTGATAAGTTAATAGATTATTCTGAAGAGGAGTTAAGTGGCAAATCTTTTGACGAGCTTTTTAATATTATAAAAGAAAATAGAATTAAGTGCCCTAGGTGTGGCAGTTCAGATTTTACAGAAATACGCAGCTTTAATTTAATGTTTAAAACATTTCAGGGTGTTGTGGAGTCTTCCACTAGTGAGTTATATTTAAGGCCAGAAACAGCGCAGGGTATATTTGTTAATTTTTCTAATGTTTTAAAGACTATGCGGAAAAAGTTACCGTTTGGAATAGCTCAAATAGGAAAGTCTTTTAGAAATGAAATAACTCCGGGCAATTTCATATTTAGAACTAGAGAATTTGAGCAGATGGAGCTTGAATTTTTTTGCAAGCCAGAAGAAGATGTTACGTGGTTCCAATATTGGGAGCAGCAGTGTATTCAGTTCCTGAAATTTTTTGGCATAAATAGCGAGTCTGTGCGGTTAAGAGCTCATAAAAAGGAGGAGCTTTCGCACTACTCAAAGGCTACGAGTGATATAGAGTTTTTGTTCCCGTTTGGTTGGGGTGAGCTTTGGGGTATAGCAAATAGGGGAAATTTTGATTTGAAGCAGCATGAGTTTTTTAGCAAAAAAAGTTTGATGTATTTCGACCCAGAAACGAACGAGAAATATTTTCCATATTGCATAGAGCCGTCTGTTGGGGTGGATAGATTGTTTTTAGCGTTTTTATGTGATGCTTACAGTGAGGAGCCTATTGAAAATAGCAGCATAAAAGAGGAGGCTAGGGTGGTGTTAAAACTTAGCCCATATATAGCTCCGGTTAAGGCTGCCGTGTTGCCGTTAGCTAAAAAGCTTGGTTCGCGAGCGTATACAATTTATAAAAATTTGTCTAAGCATTTTACGGTTACTTATGACGACTCTGGTTCTATAGGCAGGAGATATAGGCGTCAGGACGAAATAGGCACTCCTTTTTGTTTAACATATGATTTTGATTCTGAGAATGATGGCAAAGTAACTGTGCGTTTAAGAGATAGTATGCAGCAAGATGGCAGGGTGCCAATAGAGAATTTAAAGTGTTATTTAGAAGAAAGGGTAGCGTTTTAGTTTTGAATGGCTGTTTTGGTAGTTATAGAAAAGCCCCAACCTTAAAATAGGTTAGGGCTTTATATTAGCTGATGGGTAAAGATTTTATATTTAACTAAATTTTCATAATATAAGAACTTTACTCATAATATTAAATTAAAGGTTTAAATTAATAATTTGCGTCTTTAGAGAAAGATGTGCAGTCTACAGCACCGCAATCTTTTGGGTCGTCTTTATGAGATTCTACACAAATTTTATCTAATTTGCAAAAGTTTTCACCTTTACAATGATGTTCACATTCTTTAACAGTGCATTTTATGTGTTTGTTGGGGCTATTATCGCAACAATCTAAATAATCACTGTTTTCTAAATAGCTACTATTTTTAGCATCATCCATTCAAATCATCTCCTTTTCTTTAATGATGCCTTATTATGTTGCCCGTAAATTTTCATTTTATTCAACGGTTACAGATTTGGCAAGATTTCTTGGTTCGTCTACATTGCAACCTCTCAAATTTGCCACATGATATGCAAAAAGTTGCATTGGTATTATGGCGTAAAATGGGGTAAATATATCTAGCGTTTTTGGAATTTTAATAATAATGTTGGTTAAAGATTTGTCTATTTTATTTTCTTCATTGCATATTAAAAATAATTTAGCGCCTCTTGCTAAGGCTTCTTTTGCGTTACTTATTGTTTTGGCGTATAGGTTTTCTTGCGTAGCTATTGCCACGACGGGTGTGTTATTTTCAATAAGCGCTATACTGCCATGTTTTAGTTCTCCAGCGGCGTACGCTTCACTATGAATATAAGATATTTCTTTTAATTTTAAAGAGCTTTCTAAAGCTAAATAGTAGTCTATGCCGCGCCCTATAAAGAACATATTCTGGCTTTTGTAGAATAGTTTTGCTATATCTAAAATTTTGTCATTTAACTTTAACATATTTTCGGCAACGTATGGCACCTGTTTTAAAGCTTTGCAATATTTTGAAATATCATATTCAACAGTGTTTTTTAATTTACAAAGTTTTAAAGCTAACATATATAAAGCAGCCATCTGCACGCTAAAAGCTTTAGTGGAAGCTACAGATATTTCGGGGCCTGCCCATGTATAAATTACGCTATCTGCCAACCGTGCAATTGAAGAGCCAACCACATTTACTATTGCCAGCGTGAATATTTTATTTTTTTTGGCTAGCTCTAAAGATGCTAGTGAATCTGCAGTTTCGCCAGACTGAGATATTACTATTACAAGGTTATTCTTTTTAAGTATTGGGTTTTTATATCTAAATTCGGACGCAATTTCCACAGTAACAGGAATTCGTGCTAGTTTTTCTATAATATATTTTCCAACAAGCCCAGCGTGCATGGCAGTTCCGCATGCTACTATATATATTTTGCTAAACGATTTTAATGTTTCGTCGTTAATGTTTTCAATTTCTAGCGTAATGTTATTGTCTGTAACTCTGGAATTTATGCAATTTTTTATAGATTCTGGTTGCTCAAAAATTTCTTTTAACATAAAATGTGGGAACCCGTTTTTTTCGGCAGCGTGTATATCCCAG
>CAMKFY010000039.1 GCA_946411985.1 uncultured Clostridiaceae bacterium | reverse complement strand
AAATTTTATTTTATATTCAAAATTTTTATTTTATGTATTCATACTTACTTTTAAACATAAATATAGCAAAGTTAAATTATTTTGAATTAAAACAAATTCTAAAGTTTAAAAGCTTAATTATATAAACAAAATTAATATTTGCTTTAAAGTTTAATTTATAACATAATTGGTTCGTTTAGTAAATTTTATTTTATATTCAAAATTTTTATTTTATGTATTCATACTTACTTTTAAATATAAATATAGCAAAGTTAAATTATTAATTTTAATATTTTAAAAAATTACGCTGCATCCAATTTTATTTTATATTTATATAAAAAATTTTCACTTAACAAACTTCCTTTATAAACATGAAATTCAAACTCTTTAACTTCTGGCGGCACCCAAAAATTAAACCGTTCGTGCCCATATAATTCTTCACCTCCCACATCTATTGTTTCCTCTGTTTGTGGCACAACTCTATCTTCATAAGACAACAAATTCTCTTGGCCTTGCGGAAACACTAAAACTCCAAATTTATCCAATGGTGCATCTGCTGATTCAAGGTCTGGCGCTTCTATTCTATAATAGTTTGGCGTATAGCAAGATACAAAAAATTGCTTAGCAGCACTAGGGTTTAAAACATTTCCATTACCATCTAATTTAGTTAACGCCCTTAAATAAGCCTTTTTATACATAACTATATTGCTAGACATGAATAAGTTCCTCGTTTTACACACAAAATTTTCTTCATGCAACAAAAAATCTGGGTCTCCAGGAGTTTGTTTATATATATGCACTTGATACATATCGCAATAATATGGTGCCATTAAATTTGTATAATACCAGCCATTATCTGGATTTAAATTTAAAAACGAAAAAGCAACAGGGCCTTTACCTCTATCTATAAGCACAGCAAAAAGCTTATCTTTAGACATATCATCACCCTGAAAATCACAAACAAACTCAATATTTCGATCATTTGCCCTTGCCGAACCAAAATATTTCAACACTTGTGTTGTTGTGCCATCAAACATATTTTGAAGCTGATAACTTTGCTGTTCAGGAGAAAGCCCAGGAGTATAGGTGTCTGCTAAAACTTTAAAATTAGCAAAAATATTAAAACTAGCAAAAACAATAGAAATAAACAAAAAAAGCGTAAAGAAAAAACATAAAAAATATCTTTTATTCATATTATTAAAAGCCTTTCTAAATTTTATAAAATATTTTTAATTCTATGTAAATTTATTTATTGCATTAAATTTATTTTTAAATTTCAACTTCCTGCTTTTTTAGTGTTTAATATTTAATTTTTAATGTTAACAGTTTAAATATTAGGTTCTATTCAATTTTATCTTATACTATTCAATTTTATTTTATATTTCCACTGAAAATTTTTATCTTCCAAAGAATCTTTATATATATGAAATTCAAACTCATCAACACCATTTGGAAGCATAAAGTTAAACGCTACTTTAGGCAGTTGTTCACCTTTGGTGAATCCATAATACCCTGTTACAGGCCAAACTCTATCTTCATCTTCAGAAATCTTATCTGCAATTGCTTCTGGCAAAACTATAACTCCAAAATAAGGTTCAACAATTGAATAACTTGGATATGAGGTGTAAACACTGTAAAGATTTGTGGTAAATCTATTTAAAAATCCAAAGCCAGCTCCAATTACTGTAGCATCAGATATAACATTTCCTTCCCCGTCTAACGCGCTCACTGTTCCCAACCTAGTAGTCTCTTTAGTGTGCACCATATCTCTTGTAACAAATGTTTTGAGCTTACACAAAAAATTCTCTTTGCGCTCAACAAAATCCGCATCTGCTGGGCTTTGTTTATAAAAATGCACTTCAACCACATCAGGAAAATATGGAACTGTTAAAGAAACAGAATCCATATTTGATGAACTGTCTGGCTTTGTAAATTGTTTGCTTAAAATGTGACCTTGTTGTTTATCTATTAATACTGCAAAAACCTTGTCAGAATAGTTATCCCTATTAAGATTAACAGCATTTATTTGCAAAACCCCATTATAAAAATTTACAAAAGCCATACAACGATTACCATATTTATTCATCTGCAGCCCATTACTCTCACCATTCAACATTGGATTTTCTGAATAACATCTGGCCAGTGGTGAAAATCCAACTGTTAATTTATTAATAACATTTTCATCTTTATCAGCATCTGATACCACAGCTTTTGCTTTAGCTTTTAAATATTCATTGTTACAATTTAAAGCATTAGCATATAAAAAGCCGCACATGAAACAAAAACCAATTGTTAATTTTAAAAATTTGCACTTTTCCAAATGAATACCTCCAAAAATTAAGTTTTAACAAGCGTTTAGCAAAATTTAAATTTTTAACATAAAAACCGCTTTACAGTGAATAATTTATTGCTGGCGTTTTTTGAATATTGCATAAAAACTTACATAAAAAATTTGGGCCTTTTAGCTCATTCTTATAAAGATGAATTTGTGCTTGCTTTGCTCCATAAGGCAATATAAACTCAAACCTACAAAAATTAGTAGTAGTTTCATCTGGATTAGAATATACGGTGCTAACAACAGATTGCCTGCCTATTTCATTTCCTTCTTCATCTTGTGCTATAACAACAGCAAAAACGTCTTCATTTTTAAGATTTGCAGCAGCATCCACTCCAGCTGAAGATAGCGAAGTCATAAAGTTAGCTGGCAACATTAATGAATAAATATTAAATACAGTTGTTGTGTATAACGTGCTAGCTGGCACAGAAGTTGCTTCATAAGCAACGCCTTCCCCATTAGTGGCAGGAATTGTAAACATCGTCAAATCGCCGTTATTGGTTATTTTAGGAACATAAGGCATTAAATAGCTATGTTTAGCAATAAAATTTTCTTTACGCAATAAATACTCTGGGTCATCTGGGCTTTGCTTATATAGGTGTATCTGCGGCCTTTTTATATAATCTGGAATATTCTCAAATTTAACCGATTTATTTGCATCTAAAAATTTCGACTCAACTACGCCACCTGATGCTGGTTCTAAAAGAACAGCTATTACTTTATTTTCAGTTGGCAAGCCGGTTTTAGTATAAGAAACGGTAAGAGATTGGTTATTCCCTACAGCAGATAGCACACGTGTATCTGTAATAACCGCTGAATCGGTGTTTAACATATTTTGCTTAACTGTAGTTGAAGAGCAAGTAACATCTATTGTGCTCTCTGTTGGTGTTGGTGTTGGTGTTGGATCGTCTGCAGCGGCAACAACCTCTCCTGCAACAGCCTTAACATTTGCCATAAAATTTTCTTTAAAACTGCATAAAATAATAGCCAACAAACAAGACGCAATTAAATATTGGCCTTTAAGCTTATATTTTTTAATCAAAATAATCCCCCTTATAAATTAAATGAATAATTAAAAAACCCCCACTTTAGGTTAAGTATTAATTTAAACTAGTTTTAAATTTAAACCACCATATCATTTGCAAACTATAATATGTAGTTGTCGTATTTTGTGTTAACAAAAATTTTAAATTTTAGAATAAACTATAAAACTATTGATAATAATTCTATAAAATATTTAGTGAAGGTTTATTTAAATTGAAGGTTAACAAAAAATTAAATGAAATATTTTCATTTCTATGCATAATATATATATTATTAATTTTAAGAGTTTGCTACATAGCAACTAACGAAACTTTTGATTATAAGGCTAAACGGCAGCAAAATTTTAAACTGAATATAGTAAATAGGCGCGCTAACATATATGACACAAACCTAAACAACATAACAAACACAGAGAAGATTTTAAAAGCACTAATTATACCAAACGGCGAACCTATAAAAGAGCTAGAAAATTTAGACATAAAAATTGAAAAGGAAAAGCTGCAAAAATATATAGATTTAAAACAACCTTTTGTTGCAGAAATATCTAAAAAAATAGAAAACACCAACCAAATAAAAATATTCGAAGATTTTAAAAGATATCCATATAACGAAAACTACCCAGTCCATATAATAGGTTATGTTAACGTAGACGGCGAAGGAATGAGTGGTATGGAATACTATTTAAATGAATATTTTAATGATAATAGATATAAATTAACTGCATATATACCTTTAGACGCAAAGCAAAAGCCATTAATTTATGAAAATATAGAACTACAATCATCGGGCCACCCGTACGATGGAGTAATATTAACAATAGATAACAAAATACAATATTTATTAGATAGATTTTGCTCAAACTTTATAAAAAAAGGCGCAGCCACAATTATGAACGCAAAAACTGGAGAGATAGTTGCCATAAGCAGCTTCCCTAAATATAACCCAAACAATATAAAAGATTGTTTATATAGCCCTGAAAAGCCACTAATAAATAGAGCTTTAAGTAATTTTGCTGTTGGTTCTATATTTAAAATAGTAACTGCAGCAGCTGCATTAAACGCAAATATAGATAAAAATAAAATTTATAACTGCAAAGGGTACTACAAACTAAAAGATACTAAATATAAATGCCATGACCATAAAGGCCACGGCAATATGAATATGAAAAGTGCTTTAGAACACTCATGTAACCCATATTTTATAGAAATTGGGCAACAGTTGGGCAATAAAAAGCTTTTTAATATGGCAGATAATATGGGTTTTAACAGAAACTTAATATTATGTGATGGCTTTTTATGTTCTAAAGCAAATATGCCAAGCATTAATATGAATATAGGAGAATTGGCAAATTTTAGTTTTGGGCAAGGAAAGCTAAAAGCATCTATACTTCATATAGCACAGATGCTTTCTTGTGTTTGCAATAACGGCAAAGGCGTTGTGCCGCAATTAATAAAAGGCGTAAAAGAAAATAATAATGTAAAAATAACGTTCAAGCCAATATATTTTGACGCAATAAAAGAAAATATAGCTTCAAATTTAAAAGATATGCTAAAAATAAGCAAAAACGAAGAGTTAATATTTTCAGCTATTAAAAATATAGGCGGAAAAAGTAGCACTGCGCAAACTGGCGAATATAAAAACAGCAAAGAAGAAATATTAAACACCTGGTTTTGCAGCTTTAGCCCATGGGAAAACCCTAAATATATTACAGTTCTCTTAAAAGAAGACGGCACATGGGGCTCAAAAGATTTAGGGCCACTAACAAAAACTTTAAACAACTATTTAGGTTAAACACAAATACAAATTTTAGGGCATATACGCTAGCCATATATTAATTATATTAAGAGCTGCTCGCAATTAATGTTAAATTAAATAACAACTAAAATATATGATTTAAATATATTATATAAAACTGATATAAATTTAACTGTATTTATTGCTTTTCTTCTTCTAAAAAACTTTATTAATTTTCCAATTATTATATATTTTAAAAATTTACTGAATATAGAAAACTAATTATTTTACTTTATCTTCAGAAGGTTTTAAAAATTTTTCAAAATTTATTTCAATAACTTCTATAGCATTTTTTAAAGAATTATTTATTATTCTTAATATATTAAGTTCATCGGTTAGACCGTTGCTAATATTAAATATTTTTGTTTGCCTTATATTTTTATTTTCAAGTTTTTCAAGTTGACGTTGAATATTTTCACATACTTTCTCTTTAAATTTACTTGGTATACAGTTAAAACCAAAATATTTAACCATATTATTTAGCGTTATTAACCATATTTCTTTCCTTTTTTCACATTCACTTCCAGAAAATACATCTTTATAAAGTCCGTTTTCCAAAAATAAATTGTTATAAACTTCTTTTAACATTTTATCTAACTCTTCATTTACTGCATTTTGAATTATTTCTTTTAATTGTAATTCTTCTTTTCTTTCTTTTAAGGCTTCATCTGCAAGTCGGTTTAAAAACTGTCTACCCAAAATATCTAAAATATTCTCTGTTCTACCACTTATTTTAACTTCTATTGGTTGCTCTGCCAGCAAATTAATTAAACTATCTCTATCTTTTATCAAATTTGGATTTTTATCTACAAGCTGCTTTGCATCAATTTTTTTAATAGCTGCCACAGTATCTAAAATAAATTTTCCTCTTTTGATACCTTTAGGAAGAAAAATAAGTCTATCATCTTCTGTTCCTAGTAATGATAAATAATCATCTGATCCTAATCGTTCTATTTCTATACTTTTATATTTAATAGCTTCACCGCTGGAGCTCGCCAATGCCTTAAAAAAATATTTATACTTAGATTCTTTATAAAGTTCTTTGGCATAAAACAAATTATTACAACCAAGCTTTTTTTCCAAAAGGCAACCTGTAGCGGCAAGATGCCGCATCCAACCTACTAAATATCCATTTACACGAAACACTTCCTTTTGTATTTTCAACCCATTTAAACTAGATTCTGAACTTTGTGGTATATATGTGTAGTACCACATATTTTTTTCTAATAAAGTTTTTTTAAATTTGGATTGCAAACCTGCCAAATAATTAAACAATCTAACAACTTCTTCATACAACTTTTCATTATTTTCTTTATTGCTAAAATCATAATATAATTTCTTTTTAATTTTAATAGATAAATTTTCTAAGAACTTTTTATATTCACATAACTTACCATTAGCGAAGTCCTTAGGAAAATGTTTATTACCTTTATCATCTAAGTAATACCACTTAAAATTTTTATCTCTGCTAGGCTCTAAAGCAACTATTTCACCAATAATTTTTAATAATTCAGAATCCCTCTCCTCATTAAATTGTACGTTTTCTCTTAACTTTTCTAAGGCACTTTCTAAATGTCTTCTTTCAACGTTGCTACCATCTGTTGTTCTATAGGTTGGTTCTTGTAACAAATTAAGATCCACCTTACCACCGTCTTTTTCAAAATTAGAATAATAAACAAAATAAAAATATTGTTCAAACGGTTCACATTCATACGGAACATTAACATAACAACCACCAATATCGCCATAGTTTTCTTTGCTTTTGTTATAATAAAAAAATTTATAAGATTTAGAAATATTAGACTCTAAATCCGAAATTTCTTTATTTAGCAAATACAATGGCGATACATCCTCTAAATTATCATAAGTATGATGAAGTCTCTCCATATATTTTAAATAATTTTCTGCTTCTTCCGATTTTTCTTCAGCTAATAGGTAATCAATTCTACCGCTAATAGTATTAATAATACATTCTCCAAATTTAATACCAATAGCCATTCTTATTCTTTCAATTGCTTTTTTCCAACCGTTGAAACCTTTCTTAACAATAGCGATAAATTGCCCCATTTTTTCTAAAACATCTTCTTTATTAGTAATTTCTAAAAATCTATTTCTATTTGGCTCTTTAAAACATTTAGAATATAAGTGTTCAAAACGCGCTAAATTTGTCATACTAAATTCTAATTGGTATAATAATTCTCCCATTGTATGATAAAATTTTGCGCATTCATAAACTTCAGATTCACTAAAAGATTCCGGCGATTTTGTAGAAAATTTAATACGCATTTTATTATATTCCAATACAAATTCTCCCATAATTCCACGAAAAGAACCAAATTGGTCTACTCTAAATAAGTTTTGCACCTCCTCAAGAAGGTTGCGCAACACACAAATAGCGCTGTAAAAAGGGTAGGACAACGTTCTCAACTCTGAACCAAATTTCTTATCCAAGGAAATTTTCCTATCTTCTCTTTTACATAATTTTTGGTTTAAAGCGTCTAATTCTTCAATATTATTAAAATTAGGTCGAAAAATAACATCTCCTTCAGTAAGCTGCAACTCTTTCCCGATTTTTTCTAAATTTTTATAAATCCAATAGCTATATTTACGCTCTGTTCTAAGGTAATTAATAATATTTTCAAAATTAACCTCTTTGTCAAATTTTTGCAAAATATTCAACAAAACTTCATGTGACACCAAATCTTCTTTTTTTAAACCTGTAAAAAACTCATTTAGCTCAAAATCAACCCCAAAAAAATGATCTACATCAATTTTATTGGATTTTTCTACCTTTTCCTTCTCTAGTCTTTCTTCCTCTAATCTTTCCTCCTCTAATATATCTTTTTCTTTTCTTTCTTTATCTAATCTATCTTTATCTAATATATTTTTTTCTAATTCCTCTTTTTTTCTATCATATTCATTCACAATATCTTCACGAGTTTTCTCAATCAAACTTTTTGTTGCAAAGAACGGGAAAGCCAATTGCTTATAATATCTATAAAATATATCTATGCCAGAACTTATATTAGAAGAAAGATCTTTTTTAAAATTCTTTTTATTCTCACTAAAACATGAATTCAATTTATCATGTAATGTATTAAATTTTGCTAAATCATCACACAATCTTTTAATAATTCCATAAAAT
>CAMKFY010000038.1 GCA_946411985.1 uncultured Clostridiaceae bacterium | reverse complement strand
AATCTATTTTATTATGTATTTGCACAAAATAAATTGCACTATTTTTTACTTCTAACATGCCTTACATAATAAACACCTGTATTATAACATATAACTTAAAACTAACCTCATAAGGCAAGATAGTTTAAACATCATTGCCTAAAAAAGCAAACCGCTATACCATGCTGAACTACAAAAACAATCTAAAAAATATGCAAACATAGAGCCATATACACAAATATAATTACAACATATTTAACACTACGCAAAAATAAAAACCTAACTAGCAACGCAAAACAAATTGTAGGCTTTAATAAACACTACACTTTAATCTAAAGCTCCAAAATAATTCTTTAATATATAGTTATTATTCAAATCTATTTTATTATGTATTTGCACAAAATAAATTGCACTATTTTTTACTTCTAATATGCCTTACATAATAAACACCTGTATTATAACATATAACTTAAAATAGCTAAGCCCTTTATCATGCAAAATTAAATATAAACTATAAGCGTTGCCATAAAAAACCTTTATCTTTTTAAATATATTATAAACATATTTAAATTCACGGCGCTTAAAACTATCTACCACTTCAACATCTTTAACGCCGCGTATAATATTTCTAAATAGCTCAAAATCTTTTATTATATCTTCCTGCTTTAAATTAGAAGGCCGAACATCTACCATTTGAAAATAAAAATCATCTTTCCCTTTAAATTTATTATATATAACATTAACCAAAATATCTAATTTTGAGCCTAACTTAAAATAGAAATGTTCACGAACGAAATTAAAAAGCAAAACTTTAAATTCAAAGTTTTCCAATTCAAACACTAGCTTCAAATGCTTTTTATTAAACCCAACAACCAATATTTCTTTTAACAACGCTTTCCTTATTAAAAATATAGGCTCTTTATTGCCACACCCAAAAGGCGCCAATTTATATAAATCTTTAACAACATTAATATCTACATCTACAGGGTTTATTTCGCAATCTATTTTCAATGTTAAAATATCTGGCATTTTTTTTAACGAAAAGCTATGAAGCGCCTCTTTAAACTCCAAAAAATTTAACTCTTTCAAGGTAAAACCACCAGCACTAACATGCCCGCCCCATTGCGTGAAATATCTGCTTAAATGTTTTAATGCATCATATATAGAAAACCCTTCAAAAGAGCGCGCAGAGCCTTTTAACAATTCGCCATCCTTAGCCAAAACAAAAGCCGGCTTTTTAAATATACGCATAAGCCGTGCTGCTAAAATGCCAATTAGCCCAACTTCCCAATTATTGCCCCGCACAACAATAACATTAGAATATAAAAACAACTCATCTTTTAACACCATATCTACAGCTTCTCGCACCATAACATCTTGTATATTTCTCCTTTTAATATTATAACTATTCACCTTTTGTGCCAAAACTTTAGCCTCTTCTTTGCTGTTGCAAACTAAAAGTTCAAAAGAAAGCCTAGCATTGTTAAGCCGACCAGTAGCGTTTAACATAGGGCATATTTTAAAAGCTATATCGCTAGAAAAAATATCGGTTTCATATAAATAGCAAAGCTTTAAAAGCTCTCTTAACCCAATGTTTGTGGTATTTTTAATATAAAAAACTCCTTTTTTAACAATAGTTCTATTCTCGCCAACCAGTGGCATAACATCTGCCACAGTAGCTATAGCCAAAAGGTCACAATAATGCTTCAATATACTATCACAAGGCTTATTTTCAACTGCTGCTACAAGCTTAAACGCCAAATAAGCACCACATATATCTTTAAAGCAACTACTATCATCTTCTCTTTTAGGGTCTACCACTGCTAATGCTTTAGGCAAACTATCTGCTACTATATGGTGATCTGTTATTATGAGTTTTATTCCCAAACTGTTAGCATACAAAGCTTCATCAAAAGCCACAATAGCAGTATCTACAGTTATTATTAACTCCACGCCCTCGCTTTTTAGAAAATCTATAGCTTTAAAATTAAGGCCATAGCCACCACTTCGTTCTGGAATATATGGAACAACATCTACTCCTTTATATTTAAAATATTTATATAATATAACGCATGCACAAATGCCGTCACAATCATAATCTCCAAACACAGCAATCTTCTTGCCTGCGCTAATAGCCTTATTAATATACGAAGCGGCTTTTTCTATATCTTTTAAACAATTAAAAGGCTCTACGTTGTTATATATAAAACACTCTAATGTAAAATCTCCATCTTTAACTCTAGAAGCAAGCACTTTGGCCGTAATGTTTGAAATTGAATATTGCTTTTGCAGCTTGCTTTGTAAAACGCTATCACTACTTCTGAATTTCCACCTTGTTAAATCCATATATGCTCCACCTAAACCAATAAAACAAATTTACAATATGCTATAATTTTTACGCAATATTATATCACTTTTCAAATTGTTTTACAAGGTTTTTGTATTTTGCACTGTGTATTATTGCAAAACTTTATATTTTAAAATAAAAATAAAATTTTATCTTGACAAATATTTTTTTTGTATTAGAATAACATTAGTGGTGTTTAATATAATGAGCCGGTGTGGCGGAATGGCAGACGCGACGGACTCAAAATCCGTTAACCGCAAGGTTGTGTGGGTTCAAGTCCCTCCACCGGCACCAATTCAATTTATGTTCTTTAAAATAAATTACTAAACGCTGATGTTTTTTATTTACGTTTGCTGCTGTGGTGCAGCTTAAAAAGCAATAGCAAAACTAAATTAGCTTAAATTGCAAATTTTACAATATATTTTCATAATATTGTAAAAGCTTAAAATAAGAGGCAGAGGCGACATTGTAGGCGTTTAACGTGCTCTTATTCCTGCTTTTCATATAGAATAATGCTAAATTGCGGGCGTAGCAATACATTAAAGATAACAAAGCGCTGTGCCGTAACAAAAAGCAGGCTACATTGCACTACAGTTTTATTAAACTAACAAGCTTACACAGGGCTATAGCGCAATTTGCGTGATACTGTTCTAGTTCCCCATTGCTGCTTATAAACAATTAATAAGCCACTTCCAAACCTAACCTGTGTAGAATGAAATGTTTAAGCATACCGCTATAATTTAATTGTTGGCATTGCTCTACTGCTGCATGTTTCTCGTTGCGTTCCTTTAATAATCGCCAATTAAGAGCAAAAACAACCACGTTGCAGTTAACTTTATTAACAAAACTAACCGCAACAACACGCTTTAAACTCAGCTCTACTCCCAAAACACCCCGCATATATAAACATACACAAACTCCAAAAAAATGCCACTCCACAATGCATATACCAAAATAATGGCGTCCTCGGCGGGATTCGAACCCACGGCCTTTCGCTTAGGAGGCGAACGCTCTATCCTTCTGAGCTACGAAGACAAACTTAAACACAACATATATTAACACTGTGCAACAACAAAACCCTAAACTAACCAGCAGCGCAAACCAAACTGCAAACTTTAATAAACCACCACGCCCGCTATTTTAAAAAATATTAAAATTCCTTTAACTATACATTTTATAAAAACGCCTTTCCAACAGCTCCTATAAGCTAAGTTTTAAGATGTAGCTAAAGGTTAAAACCCACGCCTACTGCCAATAAAAGCTGCCAGCTAAAAAACTATATTACGCCTTCCCAACTCAATCATTATATCAAATATTTAAAATATTTTCAAATGTTTTTTTATTTATTTTTTATATTTTTTTGAAATAACGTCTTGCTTGTGTTTCTTCGTTATCTGCACAATTTTCGGGCTAAGCAATAATATAGCTATTAAGTTTGGGTATGCCATAAGTGCGTTAAATATATCGGAAAGCTGCCACACCAAATCCATAGCGCAAACCCCGCCAATGCCTATTGAAAGTATGTATATAATTCTGTATATTAATATATATTTTTCACCAAAACCATATTTTATAGACTGTTCAGCGTAGTAACACCAGCTCATAGTCGTTGTAAACGCAAACAATGCAGTGCAAACAGCAAGCAACACACTAGAAAAAGAACCTAACTCTTTGGAAAATGCAAATAATGTAAGCTGCTCTTTATCTTGGCATACCCCTAAAGCGCCTGTAGATATTATAACAAGTGCTGTCATTGTGCACATAACAATTGTGTTAAAAAACACCTCAAATATGCCCCACTGACCCTGCTTCACCTGAGATTTTACATTAGAAGCAGCGTGAGCTATTGGTGAAGAGCCAAGCCCTGCTTCACTCACAAAAACACTTCTTGCTATACCATACTGCATAGCGGCGTTCACCAAATAACCAAGCCCGCCAGACACCCCAGCTTTAAAACTAAATGCACTATCAAATATTAGTTTGAATGAGTTTGGCAAATTTGAAGAGTTTTTAAACAGAACAATTAAAGACATTAATATATACGTTATAGACATAAAAGGCACTACCTTTTCTGCTATTGAGCCTAGCCTTTTTATGCCACCAATTATAACAATAAAGAAAAGCATTGTAACAACAACAGAAGTTATAACTTTAGAAAGCCCAAACCCCTTTTCTAATGCTATAGCAGCAGAGTTTGTTTGCGTTGTGCTGCCTATTCCAAAAGACGCTAAAATGCAAAACACTGCAAAAATTTTGCCCATAAACTTACACTTTAAGCCCTTTTCCATAACATACATAGGCCCACCACAATACATGCCATCTTTTCCACATACTCTATAGTTAACAGACAGCAACACTTCAGAATATTTCAACATCATACCCAAAAAAGCGCTCACCCACATCCAAAATATTGCGCCAGGCCCGCCAGCCACTAAAGCAGTGGCCACGCCAAAAATGTTACCAGTTCCAAGGCTGCCAGCCAAAGCAGTAGCTACCGCCTGCACAGGAGACAGACCCTTGCCATCTTCACCAGATTTTTTTATACTGCCAATTGTGTTTTTAAATATATCTTTTACCCAAAATATTTGGAAAAAACCGGTGGCTACGCTTACATATAAACCAACCCCAAGTATTAAAATTATTGTGCATGGCCCCCATAAAAACGTTCGCAAAACTTTAACAAATGAAAAAAAATCTCCCAATTTTAACACCACTCTTAAATCTAATTTTAATTCGTTTACAGCACAAAATTAAACATCTACACATTACCACAATTTCTTATAATATTCTCAATACGTGGTAAGCTTTAAATAATTGAGTTAACTTCCAATTATGTCCATACAAATATTATATGGCTTTCCCTCACCATCTATGACAGCATATTCTCCTCCAAAAGCCAATTTCGCCTTACTAACTCTTTTGTATTTTTTATCTTCAAAATTTACAGTTCTATTTATTGTTGGCACAAAATCATCAAAAAACTTATCTTTCAAGCTCAAATTTACGCTATAAACGCTCTTAGAATTAACATATACGCCATCTATATTAAATTTTGTTGGAACTATATGCTTAAAATTATATGCGTCATACTCTTTATGAAACAACACAGCATCTTTTGTTACATCTTTTATTGTTAATAGAAATATGCAATCGCTCGACTTTTCAGACGTATCGAAAGACACCCTTAATTCTTCTATTTGCTCTATATTGTTTGGCACCTTAAAATATTGCTGAACAACCATGTTTTGCGTTAACGCTCCCACATTTCCTCCACATATTGAATAGTCTGTGTTGCGCACAAAAAACTCCCTACCCCCAATTGAAGATATTAAAATACAACTAAAACAAGGTAATATCCAAAACAATAGTATGCTACAAAGCCTAAACCTTAAAGCCAAACCACAATCCACAACATTTTCACTAAAACTTTTAAAGGTAAACTTCGGATGTTTTAAAACTGTGCAAAACAGCAATAATCCAGAAAAACAGGAAAACAATATATCTTTATCATACAATATACAAAAATCAGACATAGAACAAACCAACACATATTCAAAATCTATAAAATATTTCAAAACACCGTTAAACATTAAATTTTCGTCTACAGAGCCTCGCCACAAAACAACGCACAAAATAGAAAACACTAAGAATAAAAAGCCATCTAAAATAAAAAATATCTTAGCATTCTTATTTATAAGGGCGCCAAGCGTCATAAAAGGAACACCAAATATTAACCACTGTGGATGCCACATGCTAAGGCCAAACACTAAAAACACAACAATATTACAAATATATATTGCCCACCTAACAACATCTTCATTATCTTCAACATTTGTGCCAAACTTTTTGTAGTAGGATAGCGCTAATATAAACACAAAAAAAACCACAAACAGTTTAACATTTATAAAATTTAAATTTAAACCGCCCTGAAATATATAGTTTTTAACTTTAAAACCAAAAACACCTATATTAAAATATTTAGAATTTAAATATATTAAACATTCTAAACCAAAAGGAAGCGCACACAAAAAACAATTTTTAATAATTTTTAATATATTCTTTTCTCTTAATAACAATAAAGGCAGAAATATTAAAAGAGCAAAATATTTAAAGGTGGTGGCCAGCCCAAAAAACATAACAAATTTTGAAATATCATTTTTAAGATAATGATATAACCCTAATATAACAAAAAAAACAGTGAATGAATCATATTGCCCAAATATAACAGGGCTGAAAAAAGCTAAAGGTGAAGTTAAAAAGGTGAAAACTAAAAGCATCACCTTTTTTGGCTCAAAATTTAAAAGCTTCCCTATCCTGCCAAGCAAAAAAGCAGAAGCAATATAAAAAATTACCGGCAATAATTTATACCACATAGCAACTAAAAAGGGCACAGCACTAACATCACTAACAGGGCAGCTAACAAATCCTAGTATGTAAACTGGTATATTCCATATGGCAAACAATATATAAGTGCTTGGCATATAGTTATTCATAGCTTCCACCCCATTTACAACGTTGTAGGTGTAGAAATCTATTATATGTCCACCAAGATATGATATTGAAGAACCAGCAGTGCAAAGTATATCTTTATGAATAAATGTGAAAAAGCAGATAAAAAGAATTGCAAAAAAAATGATCCAATCTAGAGCAAACACAGGCCTATTTAAAAACTTATAAAATCCCCCACCTTGCAGATTTTTAACGTTACTCCTATCTACTATATACATATTGCCACCCAAATTAAATTCCTCCTAAAATTTAGCTATTCGTTGCTCTAACAGTTTTATTCTTACCTCGTCTTCTGCGCACAAATTTTTATAGTAATTACTTTTATTTTTTAAATATAGCAACTCAAATTCCGTCGCTTTTTCTATATTATATTTAAATTTCGAAAAATTATTTTCAAAATTGAAAACAAGCTTTCTAGTTTCAACTCTATCTAGAAAATTTCCAATTTTTGAAATCACTTCAAAAGAGCTAGCCCCTAGCCCGCCACCAACGCTTAACATAAAACCACTCTGTTTTACCTTCTCTGCAATACCTCTACAAATATTAAAAACTTCAGCAGAATCTATATCTTTTCGTTCAAACCCCATAGAACAACAAAGGTCTACCCTGCCTATTGTTATTCCATTTAAAAAATTAACACCACAACCTAATATATCGTCTAAATTATTAAAACAGGTTATAGTTTCAGCATTAGCCACCCAACTAACCTCTTCAACATGCTCTTTATATATTGCTTTAGCAGCATCTTTAAACTTTTTTAAAGCAAACCCACTCTCCACCATAGGAGCCACGATTGTGTTTGCTCCAAAAATTTTAGCCAAATTAATATCTAATATTGCCTCACAGCCACCTATTTTAATAGTAAGCTCTGCGCCTGCGCCAAAAACAATTTTTAAAATACTAGCTAACTCGCATATGCGGGTTCCTTCTGCTTCAAAGTCTACCTTAACGCTTAAATATTTATTCTCGCATTTTAGATATTTTAATATATTAAGCATTTTAACTTCTAAGCTATTCATTTTTCACTCTCCACACACCACAAACATAATATTTTGTAAAATGTCTAACAAATAAAAAATATAATAAAGTTAACAATACCAAGAAATTGTAACACATACACGCCATTTTTGCAAATAATAAACAATATTCAAAATATAATTATAAAAAATTACACAAAATTAAAAACAAATAATTCTGTGTGTAATATATACTTTAGCATTACTGCAATATAAAAACTTGCAAAAAAATTAAAAAATGATATAATGTAACACAAAAATTAACCTATAAGATGAATTTATATTTTAAACAAGAAATTGCTTATAATATTTTTTATATTTTTTATAAACTCAATATAGTATTTTAAAAATAAAAAAATAATATAAATTTCGTATTATTAAATTTATATTAATAAAATATCATAGAAAGTGTTGTTCATAATTTTAATATTTATTTAATTTTGGAAATTATAAAGCTATGGAAAATAATAACTATATAATTAAATTAGAAAATATTTTTATATCTTTAAACAAAGAATTGGTATTAGAAAATTTTAATTTAAAAATTAAAGCTGGAAAGTTTGTAACCCTTTTAGGGCCATCTGGTTGTGGGAAAACAACAACACTAAAAATAATTGCAGGACTTTTAAAGCCAGACGCTGGCAGAGTGTTTTTTGACGGTGAAGACG
>CAMKFY010000037.1 GCA_946411985.1 uncultured Clostridiaceae bacterium | reverse complement strand
AGCGTTTATAGAAGATATAAAAAAGCCAATAAATAAGAAGTATTTTAAAGGGTTAAAAATGAAAATGGTTAAAGCTGTTGGTGAGCGTGCAGCTTGTTTAGAAAAAGAATGTGGAAAATTGCAGGCTGAAGATAAAAATGCTGAAGATAAAAATAATAAAAAGAAGCCAAAAGCTAAACGTAAAACTAAGAAAAGCAATTTAAAAACTAAAGCTAAGAAAAAGAAATTAAGAGCTAAGAAAAAGAAATTAAGAACTAAGAAAAAGAAATTAAGAACTAAGAAAAACAACTTAAAAACTAAAAATAAAAATAATAGAAGGAAATTAAGAGATAAATGTAAACAAAAGAAAAAAAATGTAAAAAAATGCACAAAAAAAGTTAATAAAAATTTAAAATCTCGTAATCGTTGTGCGGATATGAGCAAAAATCAAAAGAAAAATTTAAATGGATGCTGTGCTACAGCACTGGCAAATTATGAAAATAGATTAGGAAAATTAAAGCATCTTAAATTTGAAGAATATTTATGTGAGTCTAAAAAAATAGTTTCAAAAGTTGACCCTACTAATTTGGTGAAAGGTTTGAAGAGTGCTTACGCTAGCATAGAAAAAAAATAAGTTTAAATTACTTTATAGTTTTTAGAAATTTAATAAATTTGGGGAGTTAAGTTAATCTTAACTTCCCTGTTAAATTTTAAATTTATTAAAATATACTTACAATAAAGTTACAAAACTTTGTTTTATTGTTAATTTTAATTAGAAAGGGCAAATTATATGCAGTAAATTCCAAAAATATATGCTTTTAAACGGTATATTTTAATATTTATACATAATTTTTCTGAATTTTAATTTTAAATTATAACAAAAAAATATTTTTAAAAGCCCAATTTTTTTTGAATTTAATATTTTGTAATAAAATTAAAATATATAAGAAAACGCAGAAAAACCTAGTGTTAGCAGCAAATTTTTAAAATTTATTACTAGCATTTGTTCTAAATAGTTACAAAAAACTAAATATAATAGCTAGATATAGTTACAAAATGTTACTTTTGTAATTATATTGTAACCAAATTGTAACTTGATTATTATAGCTTATTATTTTATAATTAACTTGTAAGTTGATTGAGCGTAAACTTATCAAGTAATAATAAAGCGCATGCGTTAGTAGAACGGAATAATAAGTTTTTTGTTTAGCAACTTATAATAAAATTATGAATGGAGAATGTATTATGAGTAGAAATAAAAATTTATTTAAATTATTTTTAACAGTAGGAGCACTTTCAACAGCATGTTTTTTCTTAAATGCATCAGCAACAGACGCTGGCACTGCTGTTGAAAGTGCAGGCACAGATGTAGACCTTTCAAAATTAGACGTGCAGAGCTTAAAAGATGCTAACTTAAATAATAGCGAGGCAACGCCTACCGCTCCTTTAAATGAAGAAGTTTACGATGAATATTTAAAAACCGATTATTTCAAAAAATTCCGTTGGTATAATATTCCGATTGAGTTTGAAGGTTATGATTATGGCACTGTGTTAAGTGGTGCCGAGGCATTAGCTGTTAAAACGGTGATTGCATACCTTGGTTCGTGGTTGGTTGACAAAATAAAATTAAACCCATATATTAATAAATTTTTAGCAACTGAGGAAAGATGGCCTGGCAGCAATCCCAAAATGCCAGTTAACACAATTGAAAAAAGTTTGAAAAGTTTTTTTGGCAGCGGCGGAACTTTCAAGGGTTGGGTATATAATAGAAAAACGCAAAATGGCAAATATGTAGGCACTTATGCGCAGAGGCTTGATAAAGACAGTTTTGGACTTAGCACAAACGGGATAATTGCTAATGCAATGGGCATAGTACTCAATAATTTAAAACAAAACAATCAAGAAGGGCTCAAGCAAATTTTAAGTTCCGTTACCCCAGATGATGTTGTAGAGTATGCAAAACAATGTGTTGATAAAAGGCTTAAAAGGGACGAAGACTGGAAAAAATACAATAGCAGTATGAGCTTAGATGATTATAAGGAAGAGGCAATAGAAAATTCAAAATATATTATAAAAGCTGTTAAGAAGCGTTTAAATGGCGAGTTAAAAGATGTAAAAGCTTATAGAGAAAGCCTAGAAAAAGCAAAGAAAGACGCAGAGGGTTGGTCTGCAGCTCATGATGACAAAGATTGGAAAGAAGTGCGTCTAAAGTACTTGGGTGCTATGAAAGCTTGCGCAGAAAAAATGTTAAATAGTGCTGATGTTAAGAATGCAGACGAAATAAAAGAAGACCTTGAATGTATTAATGCTGAAATAGCTGAAATGCAAGAACTTAAAAATAAAGATAAAAATGGTGGCAGTGGTAGAGATAAATATATAGAGAGTTTAAATGCAAAATTGAATGACTCTAAAGCTTTAGAGGAAGGATATAAAGAAGAGTTAGCCAACGCGAAAAAAACAATTGAAGATAACGAAAAGATATTAAATGATTCTGGAGAGTTAGAAAAGATAGCACAAGATAGTATGAAAAACCAAAAAGAGTGGGCTGAAAAGCACGCAGCTTATGAAGCAGCTGACATTAAAGCTTTAGAAGCGCAGAAAGACGATTTAAATTCGGATGCTGTAAAAAACAGTATAGCTGAAATGCTTAAGCGCATAAGAATTACAGATGAAGGCTTTGAAACTAAAGACACTGAAGGCTATGTTCCTGGTTTTTTAGGTGAAGAAGAATAATGTAGAAAGTTAGAAATACCACAAAGAAAGTATTATAGCAACAAATTTAAAAATTCAAATAGAGTGGCTGCTTGCCACTCTAGGTTATAGAAATATTATAAACAATTCGCTAAGAACTTATTCATATCAAACAATATAAATTCCTTATAAATAATTAAATATAAATTCCTTAAATAAATTATGGTTAGCATAACAAAAATATAAATTGCAATATATAACAAATGCAAAAAAGTAGCTACATTGTTTGGCTACTTTTTTTGTTGCGTAAACAGTTAAACTTCCCTATTTTTATGCATAATTTTTCAAATTAGAACTTGTTTATTCTTGTTTAATGTGTTACAATTAACTGCGTGTTGTTATGCTTTACATAGTATGTGAGGGGGATAGAGTAGAATATATGATTAGAATAAAAATTTATTTAGGTTGTTTTTAGCCTTGGGAGCAGTTTCAACAGCATTGTTTTTTAAAAAAGTATCAGCAACAGACTTAGATACAACATGTAATGTTTCACGTTGTGAATCTTCTTTTAACGAAAATACTTATAATGAGTTTATGGAAACTGACGAATGGAAAATATTTAGTAAATATAAATTGCCTATATGTTTTAGTAGGGAAGCGAATCCGTTAGCTAATAAATTAGTAATGGTTTATTTTTTTAATGTTTTGTTAATAGTCTTAAGAAAAACCCATATTTTAGTAAATTTTTAGAAAGAAAGGTTATAACTCCAGGGCGTTATGTATCAGAAAAAGTTGCATTAAAAGTAGAAGATAGGCTTATGCCTGGATCGTTTAACGATCGTTTTCATGATAAAGACAATGATAAATTTTATTATTTTAGGTGTTATTCACAATTGCCATTTGAAATTTTTTTTAAAACAAATGAGGTAATTATTAATAAATTAGAACTTGTATTTAAAAATCCAAAAAATTTAGATAAAATTTTATCATGTATTAAGCCAGATGATGTTAGAGATTATGCTATAAGTTTTGTTAAAAATAAAATTGAAGAAGATAATTTGTGGCGTGAATATTTTCAAAATATTACACTTGAGTATTGTATTAAAAAGGTTAACGAGTATATTGAAGCGGAAATAGTATATTTTACAAAAGTTTTAAAAGAAGGGAAATTAGCTAGCTTAGATTCTTACATAGAATATGTAAAAAAGAAGCTTGAAAAAGCGAAGAAAATACAATGTAAAGAAAAAGACGAGTACTTGAGTGGTCGTGAAACATCACTTCTAGAAAAATTGCGTAATATTAAAGGAAAATTAAACGAAAGTATTTATAAAGAAGAAGACAAGAAATTGCTGCTTGAGAAAATTGAGGAGAAAATTAGTGAAGCGGAAGATGTTCCTATTGAAGCTAATAAAAATAACGACAGGCTGCAAAAATGGAAAGATGATGTAGAAGAAGTGTTAGAAGATGAATATGCTTTGAACAAAAATTATAAATACGAAGTAGAAGAATGTAAAAAACTTATATATAAAGATATTGATATATTAAAAGATGAGAACAAAATTAGAGAACTTGCTACATCAAATTATAATTTTGAAAAGAAGAAACTTTTAGAGGAGCTGCCATATGAGCAGGATGTTTTAGAACACCAAATTGAAGATATAAAAGCTCTTTCAGACGAAGACATAAGCAAAGCGGTGAAAGGCGTGAGGCTTGTAGATGGTGGCACTATTAAATTATGCGACTTTGGGGAAATTCCCTTCGTTTATGGCAGTGAAGGGATTCCATATTAAATTAGATTTAATTAAAAAAAGTAGCTATATTATTTAGCTACTTTACTCTTTTATATTTTTCATTGTTGGGAACAAAATAACATCGCGTATGCTATTGCTATTTGTTAGCAGCATAACAATTCTATCTATTCCCATGCCCATACCACCAGTTGGCGGCATACCATACTCTAAAGCGGTTAAAAAGTCTTCATCTATATCACAAATTTCTTCCTGCCCCATCTGCTTCAATTTCGCCTGTTCTTTAAAGCGTTCCCGTTGGTCTATTGGGTCATTCAACTCTGAAAAAGCGTTTGCCAATTCCCTTCCGGCAATAAAGAGTTCGAACCGTTCGGTGAAATTTGGGTTATGTTTACATTTTTTAGCAAGCGGCGATATTTCTATTGGGTATTCCATAACAAATGTGGGTTGCCTTAAATTTTTTTCTACATATTCCTCAAAAAATAAATTTAATATATCCCCAACTTTGTGCCTATCTTCAAATGTTATGTCATGTTCCTTCGCCGCGCTTCTTGCCTGTTCTAAAGAGGTTATATTATTAAAATTAACACCAGAATATTTATTAACAGCGTCCACCATAGTTATTTTGGCAAATGGCGCGTTTATGTTTATGTCACCGTATATAAGTTCTCCATTTTTAAATATGCTTCTATACACAGTTTTAATCATACGTTCTGTTATGTCCATCATGCCCTCAATGTCGGTGTATGCTTTATATAGTTCAAGCAAAGTAAACTCAGGGTTATGCTTGGTGTCTACGCCTTCATTCCTAAACACCCTGCCTATTTCATACACTTTTTCAAATCCACCAATAATTAGCCGCTTAAGGTGTAACTCTAGCGCAATCCTTAACACCATATCCATACTCAGTGCGTTGTGATGAGTGTGGAACGGCCTAGCAAAAGCACCACTAGCTTTGCTGCTAAGTATTGGAGTCTCCACCTCTAAAAATCCTTCGTCTGCCAAAAAAAGCCTAATACTGTTTATTATTTTACTTCTTAATATGAATGTTTTTTTAACCTCTTCGTTTACTACAAGGTCTATATATCGCTGCCTATACCTAATATCTGTGTCTTGTAGGCCGTGAAACTTTTCAGGAAATGGCCTCAAAGATTTGGCAAGCAATACTATGTTGGAAGTTTTAATAGATTTTTCACCAGACTGTGTTTTGCAAACTTCGCCATACACGCCAATGATATCCCCTACGTCAAATTTTTTGAATTGCTTAAAGTTTTCAGCGTCCATAGAGTCTTTTTTTATATAGCATTGCAAAACTCCAAAAAAATCTTGTATATGGGCAAAGCATATATTCCCCATAACGCGTTTACTCATAATTCTTCCAGCTAAGCTAACATTTTTGCCTTCCAATTTTTCAAAATTTTTTAATATATATTCTGAATTATAATCAACTTCAAATTTTGTTACAGCAAATGGGTCTTTATTCTCTTCTTGAAGCTTGAGCAGCTTTTGTTTTCTAACTTCAACCTCTCCATAAACCTTGTTTAATTCATCTTCCATAAAATTAACCTGTCTTTCATTTTTAACATTTAATTAAACTATCTGTCAATATTTAAAATTTCATATTCCACCAGCCCAACAGGAATTTTTATTTTAACAGTATCCCCTACTCTGTGCCCAATTAAAGATTTTCCAATAGGGCATTCGTCTGATATTTTCCCTTCATCGGGGTTTGTTTCCATAGACCCAACTATTCTGTATTCTAAAACGTCTTGCAGCTGCAAATCTTTTATTGTAACCTTACTTCCCACCTGAATTACGTCGTTAGTTAGGTGGTTGGAATCTAATATTTCAACATTTTTTAGCATATTTTCCAGCTGCAAAATTTCGGCTTCAACTTTGGCTTGCTCATTTTTTGCTTCATCGTATTCACTATTTTCTGAAAGGTCTCCAAAAGAAAGCGCTTCTTTTAATTTTGCAGCTACTTCTTTTCGAGTTTGTGTTTTTAAAATGTTTAGTTTTTGCTCTAAATTTTTTAAACCTTCAGATGTTAGTATCGTTTTTTTTTCTTCTGCAGGCTCTGTAATTTTTGGCATAAACTCCATACCTCCTAAAAATTTTTAAGCATCAAAAATCTATATGAGAATTAACAGAATTCAAATCTTCACACGCCTCAAACACTCTTTGAGCCATAGATTCTTGTGCTTTTTTTAAATAGCTCCTAGGGTCGTACACCGATTTGATTCCAACCTCCCCTTCTACTTTTAACACTCCATCATAATTTTTAAACATATGATCTACTATTGGGCGCGTGAAAGCATATTGTGTATCGGTGTCTATATTCATTTTAACAACTCCATAGTTTAATGTTTCTTTTATTTCCTCTTTAGAAGAGCCAGAGCCGCCATGAAAAACAAACTTAAAAGCATTGCCTTTGCCGTATTTGTTTTCCATTGCATTCTTTCCTTCTAGCAAAACTTTAGGCTTTAACTTAACATTGCCTGGCTTATATACACCATGAACGTTTCCAAATGTGGCTGCAACAATATAATTACTAGAAATATCTTTTAAAGCTTCATACGCTTTTAACATATCTTCAGGAGTGGAGTATAGCTTGCTGTTTTTTACGTTTTCGTTATTTACTCCGTCTTCCTCGCCGCCTACCACTCCTATTTCAATTTCGAGTATTATTTCATTTTCAACGCACCTAGCAAGCAGCTCTTTTGATATATTCAAATTTTCATCTAAACTAATATCCGACCCATCAAACATATGGCTACTAAAAAGGTTGTTAAGCCCTTTTTTGCGCCTTCTTTCTGTTTCTTCAATTAGCGGAATTAAATAACTGTTTAAATCACTACTTCTGCAATGATCGGTGTGCAGAGCTACGTTAACGTTATATCTATCTGCCACAACCCTAATATAATCTGAAAGCAAAATTGCTCCAAGTACGCTATCCCCAATATTAGCTCCACTGGCATGCGCAGCGCCACCAATAGATATTTGTATTATTCCATCGGAATTTGCTTTTTCTAAGCCCATTAGCACTGCAGATGCGGTTTCCATATTAGACACATTAAATGCAGGGTAGGCATAACCATTCTCATAAGCTCTATTTAACATTTTGCAATATCTATCATAATTAACAATTGGCATATAAAAAACTCCTTAAAACAAATATTAATATAAAATGCATAATTTAAACAACTATATGTAACCTTCTCTCTTGCCATAAAATAAAAATTGCTGAGCAAGCCCTGGGCAACTTCGCACTTGGTTGCTAACCCCGTTTTTGTAGTATTCACCAATAACCTTTTTCATCCAAACATCTACAGGGAAAGCCATCATATTGTTATAAGCAAAAAGAACAACACAGTTAGCTATCTTATTTCCCACTCCGTATATTTTTTTAAGCTCAGAAACTGCCTCTAGAGCGCTCTTAGAATACAGGCTGTTTAAATTAACTTCGCCTAAATATACCTTGCGTATTGCGTCCATAATATATTTTAACCTGAAACCAGCTTTTAGAACTTTAAAATCTTCCTCTTTAAAGCAAATAAGCTTATTTATTGTTGGAAATGAATAACCGTTCTCATTTTTTTCTCCAAAATTCTCACAAAAAACCCTTATCATATTTCTTATTCTAGTAATGTTATTATTAGCAGACAGTATAAACGAAATCAACGCTTCAAAAGGGTCTTGCTTTAAAATTCTAATGCCACCACAAAGTTTATTTAGCTTTTCTAATAGTGCATCTCCTCTAAAACCGTTCAGCAACTTTTCATAATCTTCATCAAAATTTAAAAAATCTTTCCAAAAATCCAATTCACAGTTGGAACGAGTAATTATTAACTTTTTCCCACACTGTTTAATATAGCAAGACTTATTCTGCGCGAATATTAAAAATGTATCCTTTGCAATTTCTTCATACCTAAAAAACTGGCCACAGCCTACGCTATCTTTTAAAGAAAAATTTGCTAACTCTAATTCAAAATTTAAAAGCAAAACACTACACCACTTAAAATTTTAACTTTCAATATAAACTCTTACCATAACTTGCAGTAGCTCATCTCTATCTATTTTGCGTATTAAACTTCTGGCATTATTGTGAGTGGTTATATAGGTAGGGTCTTCCGATAGAAGATAGCCAACTATTTGGTTTACCGGGTTATAACCTTTTTCTTTTAGCGCATTGTATACTATTAA
>CAMKFY010000036.1 GCA_946411985.1 uncultured Clostridiaceae bacterium | reverse complement strand
TAGGTGAAATTTTAAAATATATTTTTTAATATTTGTTTTAAATTAAGTGGTTCTTTGTGGCTTTGGAGAATTTGTGTAATTAATTGTAGCATATTGTTTGTAAAAGAACAAGTTAAAATGTTATTTATTATGAGTTTGTATTTTGCTATTTTACAAATTATTTAATAAAAATATTAAAAATATTTGCTACTAAATTTGCAATTTTATAAAATTTGTTATAATATTGTTTTTGGTCATTTTATGTTAAATGTCTTATTGGGGTATGTAACATGTTTTTTAAAAGGTTAATTTACACTTTAGATAGAATAAAAGGTAAAGATCCAGCTGCACATGGTAGGTTGTTTATTTTGTTTTTCTACCCTGGGGTGCATGCTCTAATTGCGCATAGGTTTGCACATTGGTTTTATAGGCGAGGTTTTTTCTGCATGGCCGAGCTCATATCTAAGCTTTCACGTTTTTTAACAAATATTGAAATACACCCTGGCGCAGAAATAGGTTGGGGTCTGTTTATAGATCATGGTAGCGGGGTGGTTATAGGGCAAACTGCAGTTATAAAAAACGATTGCACAATATACCATGGAGTAACTCTTGGCGCAAACAAAGAAAGCTTTAACGGTAAAAGGCATCCAACGCTTGAAAATAATGTTACTGTTGGTTGCGGTGCTAAAATACTTGGCGCGTTCACAGTAGGAGAAAACTCTAAGGTGGCAGCTGGCGCTGTTGTGTTAGAAGCTGTGCCTAAAAATTCTGTTGTGGCTGGAGTTCCTGCTAAAGTGGTGAAGAGGTTTTAAAAATTAACGCATTACTTGGGAGGTGTAGTTTTTTGAGGCTTTACAATACCTTAACTAAAAAATTAGAAGAGTTTAAACCTATAGAAAATAAAAAGGTGCGCATGTATGTATGCGGGCCTACAGTGTATAACTATATTCATATAGGCAATGCTCGGCCTATTGTTGTATTTGATTGTTTGAGGAAATATTTAAAATTTTTAGGCTATAGTGTAGAATATGTGCAGAATTATACAGATATAGATGACAAACTAATAAAACGAGCTAAGGAAGAAAACACTACAGTGGAGCTTTTAGCTAATAAATATATAAAAGAATATGAATTAGACGCAAAAATGCTTAATGTGGCGCTTCCAACAAAAGCTCCTAGAGTAACAGAAAATATTGACGCTATAATAGCTATTATAGGAAGGCTAATAGCTAAAAATTGCGCATATGTTGTTGCGGGCAATGTTTATTTTAATACTCTTTCTTTTCCTGAGTATGGTAAGCTTTCTAAAATGCCGCTTTCAGATTTAGAAAAAGGAGATTTGGTGGAGTCTTCAAATTTAAAGCGTGGTGCTTTAGATTTTGCTTTGTGGAAAGCTTCTAAAGAAGGGGAGCCGTTTTGGGAATCTCCGTGGGGCAAAGGCCGGCCTGGCTGGCATATTGAATGTTCTGCTATGGCACTAAAGTTTTTAGGCAACACAATAGATATTCATTGTGGAGGGCAAGATTTAATATTTCCACATCATGAAAATGAAATAGCTCAGAGTGAGAGCGCCACTTCAAAGCAATTTTCAAACTATTGGTTGCATAACGGGCATGTTAATGTGGATGGCAGTAAAATGTCTAAGTCGTTGGGCAATTTTTTTACTGTGCGGGATATAGGAAATGAATATGGCTACGAAGCACTTAGATATTTTATATTACAGGCGCATTACAAAACCCCAATAAATTATACAAAAGATAGCATGGAGCAGAGTTTGGCTGCTTTGCAAAGAATATATAACTTTAAAAATAGTATAAATTTGTATATTAAAAATGCTAGCGAATTTGAAGATGGGGTAGATGTTAAAAGTTTACTTTGTTATAAAGAGCGCTTTATTAATTCGCTAAATGAAGATTTTAATACCGCGTTAGCTATATCTGTTATTTTTGAATTTATACGTGCTGCTAATTCTTATATACGTAAGCAAGGCATTGTTTCCAAATCTACTGCATTAACTATTAAGGGTTTATTTAGCGAATTTTTAGATATTTTAAGTATAGCACAAAATTCAAGCTCTTATAATATTCCAAAAGAAATTTTAGATATTTTTGAAAGGAGAAATGCGGCCAGGAAAGATAAAAATTTTTTATTAGCAGATAAACTAAGAGATGAATTGGAAAGCAGAGGATATGGTGTTAAAGAAACTAGGTATGGTAGCGTTATATATGTATTAAATATTAAAAACATAGAATAATTTTGTTAATAAGTTTTATATAAAGTTAATATTTAAAATATTTTAAGTTAAAACAGTTTTGCAATAAATTTTTAATTGGTATAATTTTATTAAAATATATAAAAAATATAGGAGTTGATATTATGAAATTTAAAAAGATTTTTATTTTGGCGTTTCTGGGGTGTTGTGTTGCGCTTACTACAGGTTGTTGGAATAATAAGAATATGAATGTGCCGGCAGATTCTGCGGGGGCAAATCTTAATTCTTTAGTTACCACAGGAGTAGTGCAAGATCAGTTTGCTATGCCAAATGTTGGAGATATGGTGGCTAAAATTAGTGTTGAAGGTTATGGAGATATCTGGTGCCGGTTTTTTCCTGAGGCGGCTCCTAAGGCTGTTAATAACTTTATATCTTTAGCAAAAGCTGGGAAATATAATGGCGTTAAATTTCATAGGGTTATTAAGAATTTTATGATACAAACTGGTGGAAATAGTGATAGCATATATAGAGAAAAAAATGAGCCGTTTCCGCATGAATTAAATCAGTCTTTGCGCCAGTTTAGCGGCGCTTTATGTATGGCAAGCACAGGGAATTTTGAAGCAGGGCAATCTTGCCAGTTTTATATAGTTACTAGCGACGCGGGGAAAACTGCAGATTTAAATGACGTACAAGCTACAACAAAGGCAGCCAATTTGCGCAAGGGCTATAATCTATACCCAAACTACACAGAAAAAGATAAAAAGCTTTATAGCGAGCATGGGGGCTACCCTTCAGGTGATATGATATATACGGTGTTTGGGCAGGTTTTTGACCCAAAAAGTATGGAAGTTGTTAAGAAGATAAGTGAGTGCAAAATAAAAGAGCAGATGGGCTTTATGCAAAGAGAAGCCAGCACGCCAGACCCAGACGTTATATTAAAAGAAGTAACAATTCAGGCGTATAATGGCGAGGTTTAATATTGGTTTAATTAATAAGATAGGGTTATTTTTATGGGCAATAACGGTTATGGTAATGATAGCATTAGGGCTTTAAAAGGCGCAGATAGGGTTCGGAAAAGGCCTGGAGTTATATTTGGCTCAGATGGTTTACAGGGCTGTAAACATAGTTTTTTTGAAATATTATCTAATTCTATAGATGAAGCAAGAGAAGGCTTTGGCAATGAAATAAGGGTAACGAAATATAAAGATTGTTCTATAGAAGTGGAAGATTATGGGAGAGGCATTCCGGTAGGCTATAACAAATCTGAAAAGAGATATAATTGGGAGTTAATATTTTGCGAACTTTATGCGGGTGGCAAATATAATAAAAGCGAGGCTACAAACTACGAATATTCGTTGGGCTTAAATGGCTTGGGGCTTTGCGCCACTCAATATGCTTCGGAATATATGGATGTGTGCATATGTAGAGATGGCAAGAGGTATGTGTTGCATTTTGAGCAAGGCAAGAATATAGGCGGGCTTAAAGAGGAGCCATATAACGGCAAATCTGGCACTAAAATAAAATGGTTGCCAGATTTGAAGGTGTTCACAGAAATAGATATACCAATTGATTATTTTAGAGATATTTTAAAAAGGCAAGCCATAGTAAATAGTGGACTTGTTTTCACCTTTTCATGCGACAATTTGCTTGAAAGGTATTGCTATGAAAATGGTATAAAAGATTATGTTAAAGAATTGGTTAATGGAAAGTTTATTTCAGATGTTGTATATTTTGAAGGCGAGAAGCAGGGCAAAGATAGGCAAGACAAAGAAGAATATAAGGTAAAGCTTTCCTGTTCTTTTTGCTTTTCTAATTATGTTAAGCTTATAGAATACTATCATAATTCTAGTTGGCTAGAGCATGGTGGTGCGCCTGAAAAAGCGTTAAAGCAGGCATTTGTGTCACAAATTCATGCATATTTAAAACAAAATGGTAGGTATAATAAAAATGAAAGCAAAATAAGTTTTGTAGATATTGAGGAGTGTTTGGTGTTTATATCTTCTTCGTTTTCCACTCAGACTTCGTATGAAAACCAAACTAAAAAGGCAGTTACGAATAAATTTATATATGAAGCTATGCTCGAGTTTTTAAAGCAAAATTTGGAGATATATTTTATAGAAAACCCTTTAGAAATAGAAAAAATATCTAAGCAAATATTGGTAAATAAAAGAAGTAGAGAGAAAGCTGAAAAAACAAGGTTAAACTTCAAAAAAACATTAGTTGGCAGTGTGGATGTTGTAAATAGGGTGCAAAAATTTGTAGATTGCAGGAGTAAAAATGTAAAAGAGCGGGAACTTTTTATAGTGGAAGGAGATTCGGCTCTTGGAGCTTGCAAACAAAGCAGGGACGCATATTTTCAAGCTATAATACCTGTGCGTGGTAAAATATTAAACTGTTTAAAGTCTGATTATGATAAAATATTTAAAAATGACATAATAACAGACCTTGTTAAGGTTTTAGGTTGCGGAGTGGAGGTTAAAAGCAAGTTTAGTAAAGATTTTTCCACTTTTAACATTAATAGTTTGCGATGGAACAAAATAATAATATGCACAGATGCCGATGTAGATGGCTTTCAAATAAGAACTTTAATATTAACAATGATTTATAGGCTTGCTCCTAGCTTAATTCAAGAGGGATATGTTTATTTGGCACTGTCCCCACTTTTTGAAATATCCACAAAAAATGAAAAATATTTTGCGTATAACGAAGAAGAAAAGGTTAAAATTATAGACAGGTTAAATAAAAGCAAGAAAAATTACGAAATAAATAGGTCTAAGGGTTTGGGAGAGAATGAGCCCGATATGATGTGGCATACAACAATGTGCCCCAAAACTAGACGTTTAATTAAAATAACGGCCGATGTAGAAGAGAGAACGAAAGATATGTTTAATATTATGTTGGGAGATAATTTGCAGGGCAGAAAAGATTTTATTAGAGATTTTGGAGCGTTATATAGAATCTGGGCAGGTTATATATAATATATTTATTAAATTAAAGAGGTTGAGGGTTTAGCTGTGAGCAGAAGAGATTCAAAAGGAGAAAGGGCAAATTTAAAAAATGCCTACATTGAAGGGGCGGGTGTGGTTAAAAATGAAACAATAACAACAACATTAGAAAAAAATTATATGCCCTATGCAATGAGCGTAATACTGTCGAGGGCTCTGCCTCAAATAGACGGGTTTAAACCGTCGCACAGGAAACTTCTTTACACAATGTATAAAATGGGGCTTTTAAATGGCAAATTAACTAAAAGTGCCAACATAGTTGGAGCTACAATGAAGCTAAACCCACATGGAGATTCGGCAATATATGAAACTATGGTGCGCCTTTCTAGAGGCTATGAGGCGCTTTTATACCCTTTTGTGGAGAGCAAGGGTAACTTTGGCAAGTTTTATTCTAGAGATATGGCATACGCTGCTTCAAGGTATACTGAGGCAAAGCTTGCTCCTATATGTGAAGAGTTGTTTAGCGATATAGATAAAGATTCGGTAGATTTTGTGCCTAATTATGATAACACAACTAAAGAGCCTTTGTTACTTCCTATACGGTTTCCTTCTGTGCTTGTTAATTCTAATGTTGGCATAGCTGTGTCTATGGCGTCGTCAATTTGCCCGTTTAATTTGGCTGAAGTTTGCAGTGCTACAATAAAAATAATAAAAGGGGAGAATTTTAAGCTTTTAGATGTTTTAAAAGGGCCAGATTTTCCTGGTGGTGGTTTTTTAATAAAAGATGAGCCAGCACTTTTAAAAATTTATGAAACTGGTAAAGGCACATTTAAAGTTAGAAGCAGGTATGTGGTAGATAAAGAAAACAATTGCATAGATATAACTCAAATACCGTACACCACAACTGTGGAAGCAATAATAGATAAGGTTGTAGGTTTAATTAAAAGTAATAAAGTTAGGGAAATAGCAGATATACGCGATGAAACCGATTTAAACGGGCTTAAAATAACTATAGATTTGAAAAGGAATGTTAACCCTAAAAACCTTATGAACAAACTTTTTAAATATACGCCATTGCAAGATTCGTATGCTTGCAATTTTAATATATTAGTAGACGGTGTGCCTAAGGTTATGGGCGTTAAAGATATAATAAAAAGCTGGCAGCATTTTAGGCAGCTTTGCGTTAAAAGAAGAACTAAATTTGAGCTTTCTAAAAAGCAAAATAAATTGCATTTGGTGGAAGGTTTAAACAAAATACTTTTAGATATAGATAAGGCTATAGAAATAATTAGAAATACTGAAAAGGAAGACAAGGTAATAGAAAATTTAATGAACGGCTTTAATATAGATGTTGTTCAGGCTGAGTATGTGTCTGAAATAAAGCTTAAATGTTTAAATAGGCAATATATTTTAAATAGGGTGATGGAAAAAGATCAACTAGAAAAAGATATATTAAATTTGCAAAATATACTTAGTAGCGATAGCATTATAAATAATATAATATGTGTTGAGTTGGAGAATATAATAAAAAAATATGGGCAATCGCGAAAAACAATGTTTTTGCATTCTGTTGAAGATTATATAGATTCAGAGGAGCCGGAGAATTTAGATTATCCTGTTAATTTATTTATAACAAATGATGGGTATTTAAAAAAAATAACAGCCCAGTCTTTAAAGCTCAGCCGCGAGCAGAAGTTAAAAGAGTGTGACTTTGTAAAGATGCATGCGGAGCTGCAAAATGATACAGATTTGTTATTTTTCACAAATAAAGCTAGGATGTTTAAGGCGAATTTAGCAAATTTTAAAGAAACAAAAGCTAGTTCGCTTGGCGACTTTATACCTGCTGCTTTAAAATTTGACGCTGAAGAAAATGTTTTAGAAGTTGTTTACACAAAAGATTATGATGGCAATTTGTTATTTTTTTATGAGAATGGTAAGGTGGCTAAAGTGGCGCTTTCTTGTTATAAAACTAACAGGAAGAAGCTTTTAAAGGCGTTTTGCGCAGATTCTCCGTTAGTGGCTATATATAAAGAGCAAGATTTTAAATATTATATTATTATTGCAACTAACGAAAAGTGTGTGGTGGGCAGTTCAGGTTTATTGGAAGTTAAATTTAAGAAAGATTCTAAAGGTGTGCTGTTTATAAAATTAAATAAAGGGGCTTGTGTGCGCAAGGTTCAGGGGTTACATGAAGAGGATGTGAAAGATTACAGTGCGTTTTTGTGTAATAAAATACCTTCTGCTGGGAAATATTTAGGCGAACAGTTAAATCTTTTTTAATATTGAATATATTGCGAGCTTTGTTAAAAAATTTAATTATGTGTTTTTAGTGTAATTATTATGCATATGAAAATATATAAAAAACTTGCAAAGGTAGAGCATAAGGTGTATTATGAAGGGTGTGGTGTTAAAAATAAAATTAAAAAAATGGAGGTTTTATTATGGCTATAAAGGTGGGCATAAATGGTTTTGGGCGTATAGGTCGTTTAGTTTTTAGAGCTGGTCTTAGTAATAAAAATATTGAGTTTGTGGGTATAAATGATCCGTTCATGACACCCGAATATTGTGCATATATGGTTAAATATGATACAGTACATGGTAGGTTTCGAGAAGAAATATCTTGCACGAAAGATGCAATAAAGGTGTGCGGGAGGGAGATAAAGTTTTTTGATAAAACAGACCCAAAAGAAATACCGTGGGGTGAAGTTGGGGCAGATTACGTTGTTGAGTCTACTGGTGTGTTTTGCACAACAGAAAAAGCATCTGCGCATATAGCGGGTGGCGCAAAGAAGGTGGTTATCTCAGCGCCTGCGAAAGATGAGCAAACTCCAACTTTTGTTTGCGGAGTAAATTTAGACAGATATAAAAAAAGTTATAATGTTGTGTCTAACGCTTCGTGCACAACAAACTGCTTGGCTCCTTTAGTTAAGGTGGTAGATGAAAATTTTGGCATAATAGAAGGCTTGATGACAACGGTGCATTCCACTACGGGCACGCAAAAAACTGTAGATAGCTCTTCTAAAAAAGATTGGCGTGGAGGCCGTGCGGCATCAGGCAACATAATACCGTCATCAACAGGCGCGGCAAAAGCTTGCGCATTGGTGCTCCCTAATATGGCAGGTAGGCTTACTGGCATGTCTATGCGTGTGCCAACGTTAGATGTTTCTGTGGTAGACCTTACTGTGCGCTTAGAGAAAGCTACAAGTTATGAAGAAATATGCAGTGCCATAAAGGAGGCTTCAGAGGGCTCCTTAAAGGGTATATTGGGTTATACATCAGACATGGTGGTGTCTTCAGACTTTTTAGGAGATTCACACACTTCAATTTTTGATGAGAAGGCAGGCATTATGTTAAATGATCATTTTGTTAAGTTAGTGTCTTGGTATGACAACGAGTGGGGTTATAGCAATAAAACTTTAAACTTAATTGAGCATATGAGCAAGGTAGATAACGCTTAGTTTTATTGGTAATGTGTTGAGTTATATATTAGTAAGTTTATAAAAGGGCTTCATTCTTTTTTGGGTGGAGTTCTTTTTAGTTGGGTGCACTATTTTGTTGTATTAGTTAAAT
>CAMKFY010000035.1 GCA_946411985.1 uncultured Clostridiaceae bacterium | reverse complement strand
TATAAAATAAAATAATATTTATTTCGTAAGGTTTTGTAATAACGTTTAAAATTTGTTGGAATTTTTACCGTTCGTATTAAAATCGGTGTTATGTTTTTATTTAATTTGTAGTAAAAGTTTTAGAAAAGGTAAAAAATAGTTAGTTTACATAGTAGCCGTAATTATGCGGTAGTGGTAAAGCGTAATAATAAGGATTGCATGTTTCATTGAACATGCGTTAATAGTTTAAAAAATTGAAACTCTATTTATAAAATAAAATAATATTTATTTCGTAAGGTTTTGTAATAACGTTTAAAATTTGCAGAAACTATTTTTAATAGTAATTATATTACACATATTTGCATGCTTTTAATATTTTTATTCATAACATTAATAAATATTTATAGTGAAATTTACTAATTTTTTTTAATTTTATGGTTTAAATATATATATGCGCAATATATAAATATTCCTGTTATAGATATTATTATAGCAATTTTAAGCCCTGGCGTGGAATAAGAAAATTTTATATTGTTTTCGCCTGCCGCACATTTAACAGCCATTATTCCTGAGTCTACTTCTTCTATTGTTGCTGGTTTTCCGTTAACTTTAGCTTTAAAGCCATTTTCAAATGGCACTGTAAAAAGAACTAAGCCATCTTTTTTAGTGTTTATTTTGGCTTCAAAACCATATGAATTTGGTTTAAAATTTTTAGCGGTGTTTCCTAGTAGCGCATTAAAGTTTATATGTTCTTCTCTTATTTGGTTTATTTGCGCTCCCGATATTGGGTATAGTATATTTTTATATTTTTCTATTTGGTTGTTAGACAAAACAGCAGTTCTTAGAAGAATTTTTTCTTTTAGTTTTGTGTCTAGTTTCGAAAATTCTTGTTTGCTTATATAGCTATCTACAAATAGCCCCATTTTTAAAAAGCTTTTGTTTTTGTAAATTTTAAAATTGTTCTCTTCCTTTAAAAATTCAAATCTTTTAGGAAGTTTATTTTTAGTTTCGTTTTCATATTTATTTGATACTAAAATATATTTAACAGATAAAAAATCTCTCAGAAAATTGTGTCCTTCCATTGGAATTTTAGAAGAAACATCTCTTTTTATTCCTAAGCTTATATAAAAATTCATAATGCTAGCAGGCACAGTGCTTTGAAAAGCTTGCACAGATGGCATTTTCCAGAACATATTTAAATTATCAGATTTTTCTTCCGGTAGCACTTCTATTCTATAAAAATCTTTATCTTCAACATTAAAATTAAATTTTGCGTTTAAACCGTTTTGAACTATATTTTCCTTCGCTTCCTTTCCAAATGCAATCTTGCCCCATGTTAGTTGTGTAAGCGAATAAAATATTGTGAATATGCAAAATACTAAAACAGAGCGTTTATATATAATTTCTGTGTTTGTTGTTGAAATGGTTTTTTGGTTTGCTATAAATATTGTTGTTAAAATTACACCTAAAATAGCAATTGTAAAATTTATCCAAAACATTGCTGGGTATTTTGGGAGCATAAAGAATACCACTTTCCTATTTTCAGCCATTCTAGGCAGAAAACCTATAATAGAAAAACAGATTAAAATTTTTATATTTAGTTTTGTGGCCGCTTTAAAATAGCTAATATGTTTTTCTATTGCTATGGCAGTGCAAAGTGCCAACATTAGCGTTAAAGCGAAAAACCATCTTGTGTAGAATGATGCGTTAAACCCATTAAAAGCACTATTTAAAAACGGTATGAACATAAATATAAAAAGTGTTATTAATAAATTTTTTAGCCAATATCCTTTTTTTTCGCCTTTAATAAATGCCAGCACTCCTAACATGCCAAGCATTGGAATATATGCTGCCACAGAAAACCATTCTGCACGTGCGTTTGGGAAAAAGTTTGGCAGTGATGGCATATCTGGCGGGAAAAATAAGCTTTGCAAAAGTAGCCCATATTTTTGCACAGTGTCATAAAATATAATGTCAAACCCTAACAAAGTGCCAGCTACTCTAGGGTTTTTCAAAATCATAAGCGCAGATGGCAGAAATAATATAAAGCCAATTGCCACTCCTATTATAAATTCTGCGGCTAAAAATAGGAATGTTTTTATATTTATTCTGAAATTTTTATAGAAACATCTAAATATAAAATATAAAAATAAAAACACCATTTCTGGGACAAAAAAGTAGTAGCTTACAATAAGGTTTAAAGCTACGCCTAGCGCAAATATTCCTTTTCTCTTGTTAGATATTAAATTTTCAAACCCTATTAGCAATATAGGGAAAAATGCTATAACTTCGTGGAAGTGGTTATAAAATATGTTATATATAGAAAACCCAGAAAAGGCGTACATTAACGCGCCTAAAAATGCAGTATGCGCAGTTTTTGTAAACCTTCTAATAAAAATATATGACGTTAACGCAGCCACACCAAATTTTAATATTAATAGTGGCATCATTAAATACGGTAAAAAGCTGTTTGGGAATGGTATTGTTAGCCAAAAAAAAGGGCTGCCTAAGAGGTAGAAACTGTAAGACCCAATAAAATTAGACCCTAAATCGGTATACCAGTTAAGCCCAAACTCTCCATTTCGTATAGCGTTATGCGCTAGTTTGTAGAACGGGATTTGCTGAATATTATAGTCTCCATATAATAAAAATATGCCTTTATCATATATAACAAGTGGCAAAAACATTATAAAAGATAAAACTAAAGCTATTTTAAATATTTTATATCTATTTTTTAATTCGATTGCCGTTGGCATTAGTGCATTTGTAAAATGGTTTAACATTAATTTAGCCTTTCTTATTTAGAAAATTTATTTTAGTATGCATAATTATAACACTGGTTTAAATTTTAAAATAGCATTAATGTTGAAAATTTTAAACACATAATATATAATCTTAATAATTTACTTATACAATAAAATAAAAAATATATTTTGGAGGTATGCGTGCATAGTAATGTGGTGAAGCTTTCAGAATTAATTTGCGAGTTTAGCTTAAAGCCTATATATATTCCAAAAAAACCAGACGATGTTTTAATATTAACACATAAATTAAACAGGCCTGGGTTGGGGCTTTGTGGTTGCTATAAATGTTTTGACCCTTTAAGGCTTCAGGTTATTGGCAATATGGAAATTTCATATTTAAAGAGCATTCCAAGAAGAATTAGGTTTCGAAAATTAGTTAGGTTGTGCAGGGAAAATGTCCCTGCTGTTATTGTAGCAGGTGGTGGAGAGGTTTTTGCTGAGTTAGTAGAAGCAGCTAAAATATGCTGCACTCCAATTTTGCAAACCAAAGAAGACACCTTCAGCTTTATGTGTTATTTGGGTGGTTTTTTAAATGCTAAATTGGGGGCTAAAACTATTGTGCATGGAGTTTTTGTGGAAGTTTGCGGAGAAGGAGTTTTAATAACTGGTGAAAGCGGGGTGGGCAAAAGCGAAACAGCAATGGAGCTTATAAAACGAGGGCATAGGCTAGTGGCAGATGACGCTGTGAGTTTAACGCGTGTTTGCAATAAAACTTTAATAGCTTCTTCCCCCAAAAATATAATGCATTTTATGGAGGTTAGAGGTGTTGGAATTGTAAATGTTAAAGAACTTTATGGCATAAAGTCTATAAAAGCCACAAAAAAATTAGATATTGTTGTGCATTTAGAACAGGTGGAAAACAAATTTAAACTGCAAGATAGATTGGTTTACAAAGATGAATACTGTAATATTTTAAACGTTAAAGTTAAAAAATATACGGTAGCCGTAAAACCTGGCAGGAACCTTGCAATAATAATAGAGGTGGCCGCTATTAGCAATATACAAAAAAAGACGGGTTATAGCGCGTGTGAAGACCTTTTTTCTAAGCTTGGCCTTTCGTGGTGATGTTTAACGTTATTAAAAATATATTGTAGGGGAGCTTTTTATGCCAAATTTTGAAGCGGTTGAAAATTTTTTAAAAGCTAAAGATATATTTTACGAGAAAAACGTTAACATGAAGAATAATACAAGTTTTAAAATTGGTGGAATTTGTAAGTATGTGTGTTATCCAAACGATATTTTAAAAGCTGTTAATGTTATTAAACTTTGCATTAATTTAAAAATACCATATTTTTTCTTGGGCAATGGTAGTAATTTGCTTTTTTCTGACGAAGGGTTTGCTGGAGTTGCTATTTGCACTAAAAAATTAAATAAAATAAATGTTTTAAGCAATAATAGAGTTTATTGCGAGGCTGGAGTGTTGCTATATAGGCTTTGCCAATTTTGCGCTATACATTGCTTTTCAAATTTGGAGCCTTTATATGGCATACCAGGTAGTTTAGGCGGCGCTATTTTTATGAATGCCGGGGCATATAATAGGGAAATTAAAGATGTGCTACAAAGTGTTGTTAGCATAGATGTTAACGGCAGAGTGTATGAGCAAAATTTAAAAGACATATATTTTTCATATAGAAATAGTGTCTACCAAAATAACGGGCATTTTATATTTGCTGCAGTTTTAAAGTTTGAAAATGAAAGTGTGGAGCATATAAACAGTAAAATGCAATATTTTTTAAACAAACGAATAGAATCTCAACCCTTAAACTTTCCGAGCGCTGGCTCTACTTTTAAACGCCCCAAATTTTACATTGCAGCAAAATTAATAGAAGAGTGTGGCCTTAAGGGGCTAAGAGTTGGTGGGGCTAAAGTTAGTGAAAAACATTGCGGGTTTATTATAAATGTTGGAGGAGCTAGCTGTTTGGATGTTAAAAATTTAATAAAAAAAATTCAAAAAACGGTTAGTTTAAAAAAAAATGTGAGTTTAACTCCAGAAATAAAATTTATATAGCAATTTTTGTTATATTTATATATATATTTTAATGTAAATTTGTTTATAATATTTTTATTGTAGATATAATATAGGAGAAATTAAAATGCAGTTGGTTATTATAACAGGCCTTTCTGGGTCTGGCAAATCGCGGGCTATAAAAGCTTTGGAAGATATGGGTTTTTTTTGTGTGGATAATTTGCCGCCAAAGTTAATTTTGAAATTCGCAGAAATTGGTAAAGCTTCTAAGGGCAGCCTTAACAAAATAGCCATAGTCACCGATATACGAGGGGGTTGGATGTTTTCTAGCGTTTTTAAAGAGCTTAAAGTTTTAAAAAGTTGCGGAATAGAATATAAAATACTTTTTTTAGACGCAGATGATGAAACGTTAAAGAAAAGGTTTAACGAAACAAGAAGGAAGCACCCATTAATAGGCACAGATAACTGTTTTAGTATAGAGCAGGCAATAGAAAAGGAGCGTAGTGCGCTTTCTGCTATAAAAGATAAGGCTAATTTTATTATAGACACTTCAATTTTTAGTAATGCTCAGTTAAAAGAGCATATGTGTAAGCTTTTTTTGCAGGAAAAGAATAATGCAATAATAGTGGAAATTGTTTCTTTTGGCTTTAAATATGGCGATATATCACGAGCAGATCTTTTGTTTGACGTGCGCTGTTTGCCAAACCCTTATTATGTAGATAGTTTGAAGTTTAAATCTGGTGTAGATGAAGATGTTAAAAATTATGTGTTGTCTTTTAGAGAAACATTAATGCTTCTTAGTAAATTGGAAGATATGTTTAATTTTTTAATGCCGTTATATTTAAAAGAAGGTAAAAGCCAGCTAACCGTGGCATTTGGTTGCACTGGGGGAGCTCATAGGTCGGTGGTGTTTGCGGAATATTTTTATAAAAAATTTTTAGAAAATGGGCATAAAGTTAGCGTTAGCCACAGAGACTTAGATAAAAATTTTTAGATGTTATTTTGTAAAAATTTAATAAGCAATTTTATAATTTGTTGTTGAAGAAACCATATTAATATAAATAATTAAAAATAAAAAATTAATTTAAAAAAGTGTTTTGAAAACTAGCCACCAGTTAAACTTTATTAAGTTTAAATATATTTTTAGGGAGCTCTAAAATGAATTTTGTTCATTTGCATGTTCATACAAACTACAGCTTGTTAAATGGAGTGTGTAAAATAAAAGATTTAGCCAACAGGCTAGTAGATATAAATCAGAAGGCTGCTGCTATAACAGATCATGCAAATATGTTTGGCGTTGTTAATTTTTACGATGCTTTAAAAGCTAAAAATATAAAGCCTATTATTGGTTGCGAGCTATATATAGCTTCAAATTCTAGGTTTGAGCGGTTGGCAGTAGATTCTGTTTCACATTTGGTTGTGTTATGTGAGAGTAAGTTAGGGTATAAAAGCCTTGTAAAAATAGTTAATTCTTCGTATATGGATAGCTTTTATATTGTTCCACGGGTAGATTTTGAACTTTTAAAAAAAAATAAAGACGGGCTTATAGTGCTTTCTGGTTGTGAAAAAGGTGAAATATCAAAAGCGTTGGCTAACAATAACTATAGAAAAGCTAAAGATATAGCTTTAAAATATAGAGATGTTTTTGGCGCGGATAATTTTTTTTTGGAGTTGCAAAATTTTAGAACCGAAAAGGATATGCGCAAAGTTGAATATTTTTTAAAGTTAGCAAAAGAAACTAACATTAAAATTGTTGCTACAAATAATGTGCATTACATATACAGTAAAGATAGGCTGGCAAAAGAGGTGTTAGATTGCATTAAATATTCCAAAAAATTTAAAAAGGAACACATAGGAAGAGAATTTTGTGCAGAGAGATATTTAAAGACAGGGTATGAAATGGCCGAGCTTTTTGGCGGCTGCAAAGAAGCTTTAGAAAATACAGTTAAAATAGCAGATAGGTGTGAATTTTGCTTCGAATTTGGGAAGATAAATATTCCAAAATTTAAATGTGACGAAAAAATTAGTAGTGAAAAATATTTGGAATTAAAAGCTAAAGATGGGCTTTTTTTAAAATATGCCGGCAGGTTAAATAACGAAATATTAAAAAGGTTTGAATATGAACTAAGTGTTGTTGTTAGGATGGGGTTTGCAGATTATTTTTTAATAGTTTATGATTATGTTAATTATGCCAAAAGGAATAATATTTTTGTGGGCCCTGGCAGAGGCTCTGGCGCAGGGAGTTTGCTTGGCTTTTGTTTGGGCATAACAGAAGTAGACCCTATAAAATATAACCTTTCATTTGAACGATTTTTAAATGTTTATAGAGCTAAAATGCCAGATTTTGATATAGATTTTTGCAATGAGCGCAGGCATGAAGTAATAGATTATGTTATAAAAAAATATGGTAACGAGCATGTGGCTAGAATAATAACATTCGGCACGTTAGCCCCAAAAGCTGCAATTCGTGATGTTGGCAGAATTTTGGGCTATTCTTTGAAGTTTATAGACGAGTTTTTAAAAAATATTCCAAACAAGCCTGGCATTAGTTTACGTGAAGTTTTGAATAAATCTTTAAAGCTTAAAAATGCTATAACAAATAATAAAGATTTAAATATTTTGTTTAAACTTGCGGTCTTAGTGGAAGGCAGCTTAAAAAATACGTCAATTCATGCTGCAGCTATTGTTATAACAAAAGAAGAGCTTAGCAGTTTTATGCCCACGTTAAAAAGTGACGGAGCTGTTGTAACGCAATATAACATGGGAAATATAGAAAAGCTTGGCCTTTTAAAAATGGATTTTTTAGGGTTGCGCAATTTAACAATAATGAGCAGGTGTGAAGCATTAATTAAAAAAAAATATGCTAATTTTAAGGTTTTAGATATACCGCTTAACGATGAAAAAACGTTTAATATGCTGTCTTCCGGTGATTCTGTTGGGGTATTCCAGCTTGAGTCTTACGGTATGCAACATGTTTTAACAAGGTTAAAACCGCGCTGCTTAGAAGACATTATGGCGCTACTTGCTCTTAATAGGCCGGGGCCTTCTCAATTTATAGATGTTTTTATAAATAATAAGGAAAACCCAAACAGCGTAGAATTTTTGCATAACAAACTAAAAAATATATTGCATAGCACATATGGTGTTATAGTATATCAGGAGCAGGTTATTAAAATTTTTATAGATATAGCGGGCTATTCCCTTAAAAGTGTGGATGTTATACGAGAGGTAATGTCTAAAAAAAAGTTAGATGTTATGCAAAAGGAGAGGCAGTTTTTTATATATGGCAGGGAAGATAGCGATAAATATTTATGTTGTTGTGGTGCTTTAAAAAATGGTGTGAGCGAGGAGATTGCAGATAAAATTTTTGGTTATATATGTAAGTTTGCACTATATGCTTTTAATAAAGCTCATGCTGCTTCTTACGCTATAATATCATATAAGACGGCATATTTGAAATGTAATTATTTTTTAGAGTATATGGTTTCGCTATTGAATAGTGTTTTAAATAGCAAAGAAAAATTAAATTTATATATAAAAGAGTGCGTTAAAAAAAATATTACTATATTGCCAGTTAACATAAATAGAAGTGAAATGCTGTTTAAAATTGAAGGCACTAATGCAATACGTTATGCTTTTTTAGCTATAAAGCACGTTAGCTGTGGCTTATGCGAATATATAATTTCAAATAGAAAAGGGAGCAGATATTATTCTTTTGAAGATTTTTTATATAAACTATTTGAAGATGGCTCATGCCAAGAGTTTAATAAAAATGCTATTTTGTCGCTTGTTGAATGTGGCGCGTTTAATGAGTTTGCTGTTAGCCAGCGTTATATATTAGAAAATTTTGAAGATATTTTAAAAGCTGTAAAAATAAAGGCAAAAGAAGTAAATGGCCAGCTTAGTTTACTTAAAGATGTTTATTTAAATGTTTATGAAGAAAAGTGTGAACCGGTTAAACTGTATGGAACTATTAAAAACGTTTTGTTTAATGAAAGAAACAAAAAATTAGGCGTTTTAATAATAAATTTTATTTGTGGGGGCAAAGTTTTAAATATATTAGCTAGCTATAAAAATTTTTATAAATTATTGTGTGATTTCAAAAATGGTCAGAGTGCTATGGCTATTATTAATTTTAAAAATAAAAATGGCAGGGAATATATCTTTTTGAAAGGTATATATAAGTTGGAAAGTTTGGATATTTTATTTATAAAAATAACCGAAGGCAATAAAGAAAAATTGAATTTTATATTAAAAATATTAAAAGAAAATGTTGGAAGTAGCAATGTTTTTTTTATAAAAGGTTTAGAAAAAAAAATTTTTATAAATAAAAATATAAAAGGCGTGGATATAACATGGAATTTGCTTAATAGTTTAAAGAAAATTGCAGGGCAAGGTAACATATATGTTAGAAATGTAA
>CAMKFY010000034.1 GCA_946411985.1 uncultured Clostridiaceae bacterium | reverse complement strand
CGCTTTTACCAGAATATTTGACAACAAATATAACATAACATTTACCTTTTTGCAAAACAGGAACTTCCTCTACTATTTCAAAACCATTTAAATATAAATTATACCTACAATGATATATAAAACTTTGCGGCTGCAAAATAAACTTTATATTATAATTTCTCGCCCAATAGGTTTCCAACACTATGCGAAGTATAAGCTGCCCGCCCATTCCGGCCACCACTATGCAATCCGCATCTTTGGGCACATTTTTAAGCCCGTCTGAAAGTATGAAACAAATTTTTTCTTTAACGCCATACTTTAACGCATTCCTCTTTGCCACATTTAACGGGCCTTGCCGAACATCGCAAGCGTAAACATATATATTTTGCTTTTTTAGTGCTAAATAAATTGAAAGGTAGCCATGGTCACACCCAACGTCTGCCACAACTTTCCCTTCCACCAAACTGCAAATAGCTTTTAACTTTTTGGAAAGCCTTAATTCTTCACCGCTATTTTTCATCTATGAGCTCTTTTAAAAGGCCTACATATTCGCTTTCAAAAGCATGTTCCTTTTTAGCCAACTTAGAAAAAGAATTAACACACTTTGTGGCCTTATTAATTTCTTTTACTGTGCCAGGCCCGCCAACGCAACCGCCAACGCAAGCCATTCCTTCCAATAAATAACCCTGCCTTTTCCCTGCTCTTGCCATTAAAAGCATTGTTTTACAGTTTTTTAAGCCCTGTGCAGAGTCTATAGGTATATCCTTTCCGGTTAACTTTTTAGCGCAGGCTGCTACAGCATTTGCAACACCATTTGATATTGCAAAATTTCTGCCATCTGCGCTAGCTTTTTCAAAACCGCAATCTGGAGCTTTATTTTTAATATCTACACCTTTAGCCTCAAACATGCCAATAACCTCTTCAAATGTTAACACAAAATCTATATCACTTCTTACAGATTTTCTTAAAGCTTCCAATTTTTTTGCAGTGCACGGCCCAATAAAAGCCACCTTAACATCTGGGTTTTTATTCTTTATTAACCTCCCTGTAAACACCATTGGAGTTAGTTCCATAGATATATATTCCGCTAAATCTGTAAAATTTCGTTTAGCCATAACAGACCATGCAGGGCAGCAGGAAGTAGCCATAAAAGGTTGGCTACTAGGCACCTTATGTATAAATTCCTGCGCTTCGCCAAAAGAACAAAGGTCTGCGCCTATTGCTACCTCAACAACATCAGAAAAACCAAGCTCCTTAAACGCAGCTTTTAACTGTTCAGCAGATATATCTTCCCCGAACTGCCCAACAAAAGCAGGCGCAATAGCAGCCACCACCTTAGCCCCATCTTTTATAGCTTTTATAAGCTGAAATATTTGGCTTTTATCTGCTATTGCTCCATATGGACAAGAAGCCATGCAAGCCCCGCAAGATACACATTTTTCAGGGTTTATTGCAGCTTTGCCAAATTCATCAGACGAAATAGCATCTACCCCACACGCTGCAGCACAAGGCCTTTCCTGCTTTACTATTGCTCCATATGGGCATACATTGGCACAGCGCCCACATTTTACACATTTGCTGCTATCTATTTTGCTTTTTCTGTTTTCATCAAAATGTATAGCATCTTTAGGGCAAACCTCCTGACACGGCCGCGCAACACAACCGCTACATATATTTGTTACAAAATATCTCTTTTCACTACAAGCATTACACGCATATTTTATAACATTAATAAGTGGCAAATTATAATATTTTTCTCCAACAACAGCTCTTTCAATATCTTTAGAAATGCTATCGCACCTATTATCTTCATTTAAAGATAAACCCATAGCAAGCCGTAACCTTTGCGACAAAATATCTATTTCTAGGTATTTATTGCCTCTATACAGCTCCTCACTGCCAGACAATAATTTTGCTGGCAACTCATCTATTTTTCTATAATCTTTTTCTTCGTAAGCAAACCTTGCTATTTCTCTAAAAACAGCTCTCCTTAGCCTTGTAACGTTAGTTGTTATTCCTTTCATAAAAACTAAAACTCCTTCCAAACCTAAAAAATAAACAACTCACCAATATAATAACATAAAATAACCACTAATAACAACATCATTCTCCAACACAAATTACAAAAATAGCCATATTCCCCAAAAAACATATAAACATATTTTATTTAAAAAATAAACCTCTAAAAAAATGCTAACAAAAATTACAATTTTAAACAATATTAAAATAATATATTTAGTTAAACACAATATTGGTTTAATAATTTAATTAATTTTGCAACTAATTCAACAATACTTGCAATTTGCAAAATATTAACATCACCTATTAAAGTATAATATATTGTTGAAATATTTAAACATATTAAAATAACTTTAGTTGTGTTACTAAAACTTAATAAAAAAATAAACACAATATTTTGTAATATTTTAACAAGAAATATATTTCCAAGTAATATATTGCCAAATTTATGTTTTAAAGAATTATAGAAAATATTTGGGCATAATAACTTCAGACATTAAAATGTCTTATAAAAAAAACGGAGGTTTTTAAATAATGAAAGGTTTAAAAAAATTTGCAAAAGCTTTGGCTATCTGTGGAGTAGTATCTGTTTTTGGAGGTTTAACTGCTTTTGCAGCGCCAACAACTACAACCTATGTAGACCCTTACTCAACATCTAATCCAACTTACAGCACAACTTATAGCAACACATACAACCCATACCCAAGCACGACACCTAGCTCATCTTATAGCGACTCATATAGCTCATACGACCCTTACACAAGCACAACACCTAGCTCATCTTATACCACAACTTATAGCAACTCATATAGCTCATACGACCCTTACACAAGCTCAACACCTAGTTCATCTTATAGCGACTCATATAACTCATACAACTCATACTCAAACGAAATAGTAAAATAATTAAGTTAAAATTAAGGCGTAAGCACTTTGCTAAGGTTTTTGCAAGGCGCTTATGCTTTTTTGTTTTAAATAATATTTACAAAATTTAATTTTTATGATATAATCCCTTGGAATATGCAAAGCAATTAAATAGAGAGGTTTTAACGTTGAAATTTTCAAAAAGTTTTATAAAAAAATTTAGGTTGTTTGAAGGCGTAGCAGTTGTTGCAATGCTTACTACATATTTTGTTTTAAAACATAAATTTGGAATATATTACAACATTTCTTGCAAAGATTTTGGCTCTAGCTCTTGTTCTTCTCAATCTTCTAAATCTGCCACCCAACAGCAAAACACAAACCTTCCTTCAACACAAAATTCAACTTCCCCATCAATAGAAGATTTCCCCCAAAATTATCCGGAATATGCTGAAATAGGCTCTGCTCCAACAATGGATAGCATAACTATATAAATATTAATAGCAATAACTACGCAAAGCAAAACTAAATATTGTGCTTTGGTTATTGATATAACAGTAATGTGTTTAATAAAATTAATTATATTAGCTTTTTTATGTTTAATGTATATTGTTATAAAATAATATATTTTTATTATTTTGTGTAGTTAACGTTAGTGTGTAATATAAATATTATAATATTGAGAATTATATTTATTCATTTTAGCAGTTGTTTTATATTAAAAACAAAACTTGAAATTTTAATGTAAATGTTATATAATGAAGGTGTGTAATATAATTTTTATGTAATAGGGTTTTAAAGGAGTTTATTTATGTCTACTTTCGAAATAATTTGTGGAATATTGCTTATGATAGCTGGCTTTTTTTTAATTTTCGTTGTGTTACTGCAAGAAGGAAAAGACAATGGCTTGTCTGGCGCAATACAAGGAGGAAGTGCAGAGTCTTTTTTAAACACTGGTGGAAATAGAACGAGGGATGCGCGTCTTAAAAGAGCCACGACGTTTTTTGCGATTACATTTTTTACATTAGTTATTATAACTAACATATTTGCTATAGCCACAAAAAAATAAGGCTTGGTATATTATTTAATTGAGGTTTTAATTGAAAAGTATTAAAAACAAGGCTTTGAAAAATGCAAAGTTTAAGGGCATGAATGTTGGGCATGCTAAAAAGAACAGCGCAAACCATAAAGTGTTGTCTTGCTCTTACGCTAAAATAACTAAATATTGCAAAAACTATTTAAAAGCAAAAACTTTAAAATATAATTCAAGCATAGCAATACCCAAACATTCTGCGAGAGGTGCTTTTTTAAATGATATTGTTTTGGTGTTGCCAATTAATAGCGCAGAACATAAGGTGGAGAAGATATGCAAAAAATCTGAAGAATTATTCACAGCAACAGTTATTAAAAAACACAGAACTTTATTCATAAAACCAGATTTTCTTTTTGATGAATTTTTTAAAATTAAAGAAGAATATGTTAAAGATTTGGCTGTTTATGATAAGGTGGTGGCTAAATTTTTTAGTCGCAGTGAGAATTATAAAGATAACGTTTGCTCTATTATTAAGAATTGCGGCTCTTCTAAAAAAGCTATAAATTGCGCTAATGCCGCTATAGCGTCTAAGGGCATATGTAGCAGTTTCCCAAACGAGGTATTAGAAGAATTAAAAAATATAGATAAAAATATAGATACCAATATAAAAAACAGAAAAGATTTAACAAACGAAACAATAGTTACAATAGACGGTGCCTTTGCAAAAGATTTAGACGACGCAATATCCATAAAAAAATTTGAAGATTATTACATTTTAGGAGTGCATATAGCAGATGTATCGCATTATGTGAGTTTTTACGGTGCAATAGAAAAAGAGGCTTTTAAGCGTGGCACTTCTTTATATTATGGCGATTTTGTTGTGCCTATGTTACCGCAACAACTATGCAATAATTTATGCTCTTTGGCACCAAACAAACCAAAGTTGTGCATATCTATATTTATAAAAGTAGATTTTTCTGGCAATGTTTTATATTCTAAACTAGAGAAAACAGTAATAAAATCGAAACTTAGAGGAATATATGAAGAAATAAATGACGTCTTAGAAAAAGGCGAAAATAGCAAACACCACAAAAAATATGAAGGGTTTATGCCTTCAATAAATATAATGTTAGAGCTGTTTAACATATTAAAGCAAAACAAACTAAATCGCAATGCAATAAACATAGAAACAAAAGAAAGTAAGGTAGTTTTTGGCAAAGACGGTGCTGTATTAAACGTGCTAGAAATAAAACGCGGTATAGCAGAACAACTAATAGAAGAGTTTATGCTGATTGCGAATGAAGAGGTGGCAAAAATTGCAATTAGAAAAGGGCTGCCTTTTTTGTATAGAGTGCATGAACCTCCAACAATAGAAAAGGTTCTATATTTAAAGCAAATTTTAGATATTTTACATATAAACAATAAAGAAATAACCCCAAAAATGAAGCCAAAAGTGTTAGACAATATCTTAAGAGCAACAAAAAATAAAGATTTATTTTATATATTAAATATTGTTATCCTGCGCAGCATGGCAAAAGCAGAATATAGCCACAGCCCGTTACCGCATTTTGGGTTGGCACTTAAAAACTATACACATTTCACGTCACCAATACGCAGGTATTCAGACCTTTTAGTTCATAGAGTGTTGAAATCTTATATTTTTGAGGATTTGAGCCTTAACAAAATAAAAAAAATATATAAAAAACATATGAAAAAGTCTGCTAAGCAGACATCAAAAACAGAAAAAACAGCTATAACAATAGAGCGTGAATGCTTAAGTTTTTTCAAATCTGAATATATGCAAAATAAAATAGGCACCACATTCACAGGCATCATAAGCTCCGTAATAAAAACAGGCATATTCGTAACGCTGCCAAACACAGTAGAAGGCTTTTTAGACGCAAAATACTTAGGCAAAGACTATAAGTTTGACGGGCATTTAGCGTTTAAATCTAATATACGAAGCGTTGTATATAGACTAGGCGCTAAAATAGATGTTAAATGCATATGCGCCAACATACCACTTGGCAGAGTAGACTTTTCATTGGCTTAGTTTAAAAGTTAGCATTTTCATATTCCACCGCAGCTCTTACAAAATCTACAAAAAGCGGATGCGGCTTGTTTGGCCGTGACTTAAACTCCGGGTGGAACTGCACGCCTACAAACCACCTATGTTTCGGGATTTCTACTATCTCCACCAAACTACCATCTAACGAAGAACCAGCCACACTCAAACCCGAATTTTTTAAATATTCCCTGTATTTATTGTTAAACTCATACCTATGCCTATGCCGCTCATACACCACGTCTTCGCTATATATAGCCTTACACCTGCTTTTAGCTTCTAGCTTGCAAGGGTATGCGCCCAGGCGCATTGTGCCCCCTTTTTTATGTGTATTCTTCTGATTTTCCATTATATCTATAACTTTATGCTTAGCGTTTTTGTTAAACTCACCAGAATTAGCATCTTTTAAACCCAACACATTTCTAAAATATTCAACAACCATAACCTGCATGCCAAGACATATACCGAAACAAGGCACCCCATTTTCCCTGCAATATTTTATAGCTTGAAACTTACCATTTATACCCCTATCTCCAAACCCGCCGGGAACTAAAACTCCACCACAGCCATACAAAACATCACCGCAATTTTTATCTGTAACAGTTTCTGAGTTTATATATTTTATATCTACCTTAGCATAGTTATCTATGCCACCATGATATAAACTTTCCACCACAGAAATATACGCATCTAAAAGCTGAACATATTTGCCCACAATAGCTATTGTAACATGTTTATCTGCTTTTTTTATTTTGCACAACATGCGCTCCCACATAGCACTATTCAACGGCTTCTGCTGCAAATTTAAATGCTCGCAAACTCGCTTAGCCAGCCCACTAGCTTCCAACATATATGGAACTTCATATATTAAATTTGCGGTTAAATTTTCTATAACATCTTGCGGCGTAACATTGCAAAACAAACTTATCTTTTCCACCATAGCTCTAGAAATTGGGTAGTCACTTCTGCAAACCACTATTGTAGGCTGTATGCCTACACTTAAAAGCTCTTTAACAGAATGCTGCGTAGGCTTAGATTTTAACTCCAGCGAGCCTGGCACAACAGGTATTAGTGTAACATGTATATATATAACATCTCCAGCATTTTCTATGCCAATCTGCCGTATAGCCTCCAAAAACGGCTGGCTTTCTATATCTCCAACTGTGCCGCCTATTTCGGTTATTATTATACTATTATCACCAGCTCTGGCAGCTTTATATACACTGTTTTTTATTTCATCTGTTATATGCGGAATAACCTGCACTGTAGCGCCTAAATAATCTCCATTACGTTCCTTTTTTATAACGTTCCAGTATAGTTTGCCTGTTGTTATATTTGAATGACCATACAAATCTTCATCTATAAATCGTTCGTAGTGACCAAGGTCTAAATCTGTTTCTGCTCCGTCATTTGTTACAAAAACTTCGCCGTGCTGGTATGGGTTCATTGTGCCAGAGTCTACGTTTATGTATGGGTCAAACTTTTGCACAGTAACTTTATAACCTCTATCTTTTAAAAGCCTGCCGAGCGACGCAGCTGTAATTCCTTTGCCCAAACCAGACACAACACCGCCAGTTATAAATATATATTTAACCGACATTATTTTCTCCTTAATATGTCAAATTTTGATATTCTATGCTGCCAAGCAACGTAGCTACCATATTATCATACTTGCCGTCACCATAATTTATAATATGTGAAGAAAGCCCCATAACATCTGATAACGGAACCACAGGTATTAATAACGATACTTTAGTGCCGCCTTTTGTAGAATCTATTTTAAAGCTGCCGCCCATCTTATCGGCAAGCAAACTACTATACGTAAGGCCAAGCCCTACTCCAGCTATATCGCCGCTAAACCTGTCAAACGAAAAGAAAGGCTTTAATATTTTGTCTTTAATGTCTTCCGGTATGCCAATGCCATTATCACAAACGTCAATTTTTATATTATTACTACCATCTAACTCTACGTTAACTGTTATTTCGTTATTATTAGAACTACCAGATGTAAACCTAAAAGCATTGCAAATTATATGAAACAAAGCAAAACCTAACTTATGCATATCTATATCACAAAACACCTCGCCATCTGGCACATGCCACTTAAACGAAACGCCAGACTTTCGCATTAAAGAACTAATAGATGAACAAAGCGCGTCTATCTCCACAAATATATCTACAATTTCTGGGTTTATGTTATTTTGAAGCAGTATGTTATACTCATAGCACAAATTTGTAGCTCTAATAAAACTATACATTCTTTTAACTATTATGTCAACAAACTTAAGGCCTGCAAAATTATTATTTTTTTCTAAAATATTACTAATTTGCGTAACAGCCTGAGACATATCATGCACTGCAATACGAGCTATGTTATCTATAACCTCGCAAGCTAATAACTCGTTAGGCATAGAATACAACTCTTTCTTAACGTTAAACCCTACAGCGGCTTTCTCTAAAACTTCAACAAAGAAAAAATCTTCAAACGGGCGCATAAACACCTTATAATAAAAATCGTTGCAAATAAAAGATTCTTTCATCTCCTCAGTTGGCGCGGGCAGCTGCACTATACACTGCCTATATTTCTTGCTTTCAAAAAGCACTGCAGCTGCGTTGTTATACCACAACACCTTCTTTTTCATGCATAAAAAAACTGGAGTTTTTAGTTTTTGATAGTATTCCATAAGAGATTGCAACGCATTCTCCTGCTCTAATAATTCAATACAAAAAAAATCTTCAAACGGGCGTATTAAAACTTTATACCTCTTCCTGCCGTGCGAAATTAATGTGGAGCTTTCTTCATCTGTAAAGTTCAAATTTAAAATAATATGTATAAAGTTCTTATCTTCACTCAAACTTGCCGCTGAATTATTATGCCAAACTATATTTTTATTTTTATACAAAAATACCGGAGTTTTCAAATTGCTATAATAACTAATTACCACATCTTCCATTTTCTATATACCACCTTTTTATATTTTATATTTTTGTTCGATTTATTTATATAACTCAAAAATGAAACAATTACATCAATCGACACAAACAACAACAGGATTATATTATATCATTTTTTTTATGTCAAAAGAAAAAAGTCGTATTTTGGTGATTATAGAAACATATTTTACAAACATAAATTAAATTATATATTTTGAGGTGATTTTGCTATTATACAAAATAATTAATAATAGCTAAAAATTCGCCATATAACCATAAAATCTATTATAATTAATAAAATATTTTAATAATTTACAATATCTAAATTCAATAAACTATCTAACCACTAAACTGCCAAATTAAATATATATTTTATATTTTTGCTCGATTTATTTATGTAATACAAAAATAAATCTAAAAATTTAATATTTTAATAATTATAGAAACATATTTTACAAATTATTTGAATTATAAGTTATTGCTAAA
>CAMKFY010000033.1 GCA_946411985.1 uncultured Clostridiaceae bacterium | reverse complement strand
TGTGTCTAATGTTTTATATGTTTCATATGCATCTTTATCGTCAGGCTTTGCGCCATCTTTTTTTCTTGTGTGTTCGCATTGCATTTTTATAGGGTAACTCAAATAGTCTGAATATTTCTTAACAAGCATTTTTATATTATATTCTTCCAAAAATTCGCTGTAGCTGTTATTGTCGTCATCTTTTTTAACTTTAAGCGTTATTGTTGTGCCTATATTGTCTCTTGTAGCTTCACTTATGGTGTATCCATCCACCCCAGCAGATTCCCAAATATAGGCATTGTTGCTGCCGTACGCCCTAGATAGCACTGTAACATTTTCAGCCACCATAAAAGCCGAGTAGAACCCTACGCCAAATTGCCCTATTATGTTATTATCCTTTGCATTTTTTTCTTTAAAATCTAAAGAACCACTTTTTGCTATCGTACCAAGATTATTTTCTAGCTCTTCTTTAGTCATGCCTATGCCGTTGTCTATTATTTTAATTATCCTATTTTCTTTATCTAGTTCTATATTTATTGAGTAATCACTTTCAATTTTAGTGTCTGTTAAAGATTTAAAGTGCAACTTATCTATAGCATCGTTTGCGTTAGATAAAAGCTCTCGTAGAAAAATTTCCTTGTTTGTATATATAGAGTTAATCATTAAATCTAATAATCTTTTAGACTCCGCTTTAAATTCTTTCTTTTGCAATTTTAAAGTCACCTCTTCAATATATTTTAGCACTCTTAATACATGAACGCTAAATTAATATAGTATAAGTATAGAATAAAGTTTAATGAAAATCAATAGCAATTTTTAAATTTCGTTTTTATTTGAATAAAATTAAAAATATTGCTTTAAGAGCCGTTTTATTTTCCGATATTTGACAATATTTTTAATTTTATGTAAAATTAACGGGCGGCGCATGCAGTGTGCAATATGCATTGTTGGAGTGTTAATTATTTTAGAGGTATAAAATTTTAAGGAGATTTTATGTTAACAAGGGTATTAAAAATTGTAAGAATAGGTTTAGTTGGAGTAGTGTTAAATTTTTTATTAGTTTGTGGCGTTTGCGCCATGGAAGAAAGCACAATGGACAATAGCAAAGCGGGTGGAAATAGTAATATTATTATAGATAAAAAAGACGAGAATATTGTTGCAAAATATTTAGATGGAGACAATATTTTATACCGTAATAGTAATTATGATGGAAATTTGCAGGAGTATTTTAAAGTTGATGTTAGGCAATATGAAGTTTGGCTTAATAATTTCAAAGAGAAGTTGTTAAGTGAATATAATGCTCTTATTTCAGATATAGATTGCGCCGAAATTGTTAAAGAATACAATTTAAAGCCAATTAAAAATATTGATGAGGTTAAAGGTGTTTATAAAGATTCTTTGAATAAGGCTCGTGAATGGCTTGAATATAAATTAATTTCAAAATTTGTGTCTGATGCTTCTAATGTTGCTCGCGTTTGCCATAAAGTCGTTAATTTTTGGAAGAATTACATTCCTTTTTGCAGAGATAAAAGAAATTGTCTTCTTAGATTCTTTGATGATAGTGCATATTTTTTAGGTAATGAGGTTAATTTAATTAGTGGAATATCTGGATACGAAGAAAGACCAGGTGTGTGTGTGAATGGTATTGGTGATCATTGTAATAGATTACGATTACGTGATGGTTGTTATTTTTGTGCGTTAATGAGCTTTTATTCAGAATTAAATATTAAATTTCAAAATTATTCAGGCGGATATTTTAAGCTTTCCAATTACTTTGCAGACCCTGTATGGTATAATGAATGTACATCATCGGGCAATAAAAAATTGAAAGAATTTTATAAAAAGTTATATAATAAGCATTGTAATGATTGTGCTGAACGATATAAAAAATTATATTTATATAGAGATAAAGGGAAATTTAAAGTTAAAGATAATGTAGAACCTTCTTTGCGTGATTATTATATAAAATATCAAAAATTTCCTTTTTTTGTTCAATTTGTTAATATATTCGTGTCACATGTTATGTGTAGTGCTTTGGTTTCGGTTAAAAAGATGGAAGATGATTTGTTTAATAATGTTTTCGTGAAAAGCTCAGAATTTTCAGACGGGTATGGTTGTGTTAGCTCGCAATATTATGCAAAAGAAATAGAAAAAATAATTGAAGATAACTTTAATATAGAAGAATTTGGTCATTGTTTTGAGGAACGAGTTGGCGAGAGATGTAAATTGACGTTTAAAAATATGGGAAATATATTTAGAAAGTTTGATGAACAAAAATATAACGAACATGTTCATAGTTGTGAAATTCATCCAATTGGTGATAGATATGGTAGTTTTTCATATTTGGACGAGTGGGGAGATTTTTTTTGGAAAGAAAAAAGATATCCATATTATGAGGAAATTTTCGGAGATTTTGAAGATTATAAAAAGCAATATGACTCAGCTGTTGAAAATCTTTTTGACTTTTTTTATCAATCTTCTATAGACTCAAAATTTAAAAAATTAGCTTATTTAATATCTTTAGGCAATATATTTGAGAAAGAAGATATTATTCTATCACCAAAAAGCTTCTTAAATTTTGATAATTATCTTAAAATTTTAAATGAATGTTAAGATATTTAAGAAGATGCATTAATTTTATAAAATTTTGTTTATTTTATTTGATGTGTTTGTTAAATGGTGCAGCAATGGCTTTAGGTTTTGTTTTTTCAGACTCTAATTATGCAGTTAAAAATAAATAGTTTGCTGTAAATGGCATGCTTTTAATAAGTTATATTATGCCTAAATAAGCGCAAGTTTTTTTAAAAAGTTGTTTTTAAGAAAAAATGTGTCAAATTTTTAATTTGTTTAATAATCTATTGCATTATTAAAAATTTAAGGTTATAATTGATGCAGTTCTTGGAGATATATTTTATATTTTTAAAGTGCAAACAAAAAACAGGAGATGATATTTTATATGGCAAGAGAAAAAAAGACTATGGATGGCAATACGGCTGCTGCCTATGTATCTTACGCATACACCGATGTGGCTGCAATATACCCTATTACGCCTTCTTCAACAATGGCAGAAGTGGCAGATGAGTGGGCTACTTTAAAAAAAGAGAATGTTTTTGGATATCCAGTTAAAATAGCTCAGATGCAGTCTGAAGGCGGGGCGGCTGGGGCTGTTCATGGTTCTTTGTTGGCTGGAGCATTAACAACAACGTTTACAGCTTCTCAGGGGTTGCTTTTAATGGTGCCTAATATGTATAAAATGGCGGGCGAAAAGCTTCCAGGAGTTATAAACGTATCTGCTAGGTGTGTTGCCACGCACGCGCTTTCAATATTTGGAGATCATTCAGATGTATACGCTTGTAGGCAAACGGGCTATGCTATGCTTTGTGAAGCTTCTGTGCAAGAGGTTATGGATCTCACTCCTGTTGCTCATCTTAGTGCGTTAAAGGGCAGGGTGCCTTTTGTTAATTTTTTTGATGGGTTTAGAACTTCTCACGAATTTCAAAAGATTAGTGTTTGGAGCTATGAAGAGTTAAAAGATATGTTAGACTTTAAATATGTGGAAGATTTTAGAAAAAGGGCTTTAAACCCAAATAGCCCTGTGTTGTATGGTTCTGCGCAAAATAGCGATATATTTTTTCAGGCATCGGAAGCTGCAAATTCTTATTATGATGCTTTGCCAGATATTGTTTGTGAATATATGAACGAAGTAAATAAAAGGGTGGGCACAGATTATAAGCCTTTTAACTATTTTGGTTCAAAAGATGCTACGCATGTTATAGTGGCTATGGGCTCTATTTGTGACGTTATAGAAGAAACTGTGGAGAAGATGATGGCGTGCGGAGAAAAGGTTGGAGTTGTTAAGGTTCGCCTATATAGGCCGTTTAGTCAAAAATATTTGGTAGATGTTTTGCCAGAAACTGTGGAGCGGATAAGTGTGTTAGATAGGGCTAAAGAGCCGGGTTCTGTTGGCGAGCCGCTCTTTTTAGATGTGGTTGCGGCTTTGCGTGGTACTAAGTTTGAGAATGTTTTAGTGTTTGGCGGGCGTTATGGCCTTGCATGCAAGGACACCAACCCAACTCATATAAGGGCTGTTTTCAATAATAAAGATAAAGCGCATTTTACTGTAGGAATAAATGATGATGTTACATTTTTATCTTTAAAAGAGGGTGAACATTTTGAAACTGCAGATGAGAGTACAACTTCGTGTAAGTTTTGGGGCTTAGGCTCAGATGGCACGGTTGGCGCAAATAAAAATTCTGTTAAAATAATAGGTGACAACACAGATATGTATGTGCAGGCCTATTTTGCTTACGATTCTAAAAAATCTGGTGGCATTACTGTGTCGCATTTAAGGTTTGGTAAAAAGCCTATAAAGTCTGCATATTTAATATCTAAAGCAGATTTTGTGGCTTGCCACAACCCTTCATATATTAAAAAATATGATATGGTTAAAGACGTAAAAAGAGGTGGCACGTTTTTGCTAAATTGTTCGTGGAGTGAGGCCGATTTGGAGGAGCAAATTCCAGCTAATGTTAAGGCATATATAGCAAATAACGATATAAAATTTTACATTATAGACGGCGTTAAGTTGGGCAAAGAAATAGGCTTAGGCGGTAGAATAAACACAATATTGCAATCTGCATTTTTTAAGCTTTCGAATGTTATGCCAATAGAAAGAGCTATAGAGCTTATGAAGCAGGCTGCATGCAAAACTTATTCTAAAAAAGGCGATAAAATAGTTCAAATGAACTATAAGGCTATAGAGCTTGGCGCTCAATCTGTTGTGCGGGTTAATGTGCCTAATAGTTGGAAAACTGCGTCTGAAGTGGTGGAGCGCAGTGTTGTGGTTGGGGAAAATAAAGAGCTTTTAGATTATGTTAACGATGTATTGGTGCCTGTTAACGCCCAAAAAGGGGATAGCCTTCCTGTGTCTGTTTTTACAAAATATGTGGGAGGTTATGTTCCTCAAGGTTCCGCTGCTTACGAAAAGCGTGGCGTAGCTGTAGACGTGCCGTGTTGGGATGAGGGAAATTGCATTCAGTGTAATATATGTTCGTATGTTTGCCCGCACGGAGTTATAAGGCCTTCTTTGTTAAGTGATGATGACGTTAGATTGGCTCCAAACGGGCAGAAGTTTGCCCCTGCTGTTGGTTTGCCAGATAGAAAGTTTGCTGTAGACGTTTCTGTGTTAGATTGCACTGGTTGTGGCGTTTGTGTTAATGTCTGCCCAGGCAAGCAAGGGGCAAAAGCGCTTAAGCTAAAGCCATTGAGCACGCAGCTAAATGAACAGGAATGCTTCTCTTTTACGCAGAGTTTGCCTAAAAATGAGGAAGTTTTCAGCAAATTTAAGGAAACAACGTTAAAGGGCAGCCAGTTTAAAAAGCCGCTTTTAGAGTTTTCCGGGGCTTGTGCTGGCTGCGGTGAAACGCCATATGCTAAGCTTGTAACCCAGCTTTTTGGGGATAGAATGTATATAGCAAACGCTACTGGTTGCTCTTCTATATGGGGCGGTTCGTCGCCTGCTACGCCATACACCACAAACAGTGAAGGATGTGGGCCAGCTTGGGCGAATTCATTGTTTGAAGATAATGCAGAGTTTGGATATGGTATAAATTTAGCGCAGAGCACTCTTAGAAATAGATTAATAGAAAAGGTGCGCGATATATATAATACTTATTCTGGCGACGTTAAAGAGGCTGCTAAAATATATTTAGACACAGTTAACAATAGTGGTGAGAATAAATTAGCTTCAGATAATTTGGTGGAAGTTTTGGCAAGAGAGGGCGTTGGCAAAGATATAGTTGTTAACAAGGCTAATTTAAATAAAAAGTCTGTATGGATATTTGGTGGTGATGGCTGGGCTTATGATATAGGTTACGGTGGGTTGGATCATGTTTTGGCTTGTAATGAAGATGTCAATGTTTTAGTGTTTGATACCGAGGTATATTCAAACACTGGAGGGCAATCTTCCAAATCTACTCCTACTGGCGCTGTTGCTAAGTTTGCAGCTGGCGGTAAGAGGGTTAAAAAGAAAGATATTGCTAGTATATTTATAAGTTATGGTTATATTTACGTGGCTCAGGTGGCAATGGGCGCAGATTATAATCAGTGTTTAAAGGCTTTTGTGGAAGCTGAGAAATATAATGGCCCGTCGCTTATTGTTTGTTATGCACCGTGTATAAATCATGGAATTAAGTCTGGAATGGGCAATTCCATAGCAGAGGAGAAGCGCGCTGTAGATAGCGGGTATTGGAATTTGTTTAGGTTTAACCCTAGTTTACCAGAAGGGAAATTGGTAGTTGATAGTGGGTTGCCAAAAGGTAGCTATGAAGATTTCCTTTTGGGCGAAGTGCGGTATAATGTGCTTGCCAAGAAGGATGAAAATGTGGCAAGCGAGCTATTTAAAAAATCTGAAGAGGAAGCAAAAAGTAAAAGGGAATATCTCGAAAAGTTGAAAAATATATACAGTTAATTTGTAAAATTTTAGAGATTAAGTCATTTGTGATATAAAAAAGCTTGATACATTGGGTTTATGTATTAAGCTTTTTTGTGTCTGCGAATATTTATTTATTTATTTATTGTTTTATGTTTTTACAAGTGTGCATCACTACTATTATATAAATAAATGAAGAGCAAGGGGTGTTTTTGTTAAATCCTAATATTGCTTGGCAAAATTTTATTTTAATAATAATATACAGATTTATTTATTATTTTAATATACGCATAAAAATATAACTTAAATAAGCATTATTTTTAGTATGTGTAGGCGATAAATAAAATAGGTTATTATACTACTGCTTAAATATATTGCTATAAAATTTATCAATGTTAACTAATTCGCCATGCACGCCTTGGTTTACTATTTTTCCATTTTGTAACACAAATATTTTATCCATACTCTTTATTGTGGATGGCTTATGTGATATTGTTATTGTTGTTTTATTTTCGCATAATTTTTTTAATGAATTTTTAACTACGCTTTCGGTGTTAACGTCTAAAGATGAGGTGGCTTCGTCAAATATTATTATTGACGGGTTTTTTAAAAACATTCTAGCTATGCTAATACGTTGTTTTTGCCCGCCAGAAAGCCTTATTCCGCGTTCGCCAACATGCGTTTCAAATTTGTTCGGCAAAGATTCCACAAAATCTGTAAGGTTTGCGTCTTTTGCAGCTAAAAGCACTTCGTTATAGCTAGCTTTAGTGTTACCGTATTTTATATTATCAAATATTGTGCCTGGGAACATATATATATTCTGCTCAACAACGCCCACAAACCTATGCAATATATTAAGTGGTATGCTCCTAATATCTATGCCGTCTATTAAAATTAGGCCATCTGTGGCGTCATAAAATCTTTGTATTAAGCTACAAAATGTTGTTTTTCCTGCGCCAGACGGGCCTATTAATGCTATCTTCTCGCCTTTATTTATTGTTATATTTAAATTATTTAACACATATCTATCTTCAATTTTATATTTAAAATATACGTTTTTAAATTCAATTTTGCCGGCAATTTTTTCTATTTTGTTCGAGTTAATTGCGTCTTTTATTTTGGGGTGCACATCTAAAATTTCAAAAAAGCGAACTAAAGGCACATGCCCTTCTTGGTATTTTTCCAATACTCGAACAAGCATAATAATCTCTCTTAGGAATATATCCGCATACATAAAACACATTAAAAAGCTTGCTTTTCCTATATTGCCTACAACAACTTGATATATACCAACAACAGCTATAATGAAATATGTGGATAGAATGCATAAGCGCATTATGCCGCTAAACTGGCCTAAATTTTTATATAACTTTTTCTTAGTTTCATATAGTTTACTATTTTCAATTTCAAATTTTTCCTCTTCATATTGTTCATTAGCAAAAGATTTTGTTATATGCACGCCCAGCAGGCTATTTTCCACATGTGCGTTAAGCTCGCCCAGTTGAACAGCATTTATTTTAAAAGCTTTTCTTAATTTTATGTTGTAGTGCCGGCAAACTATAAATATAATAGGCGAACATATTAACACAACAGCTCCTATATATATATTAGCTTCCACCATTATAATAGAGCATACGGGAAATTTTATAGCTGCTATAATCATTTGCTCTGGCAGGTGATGCATAAACTCTGTTACTTTATCAAGGTCGTGCGTGAACCTGGAAAGGAGCTGCCCTGTTTTTGTGTTTGTAAAATAGTCTATATTCAATTTTTGTATATGTGAAAATAAATCACGTCGCATATCTGTTTCTATTCTAGCGCCTACAAGGTGCCCAATGTAGTTCATATAGTATATGCCTATAATTTCTAATGTAGCTAAAATTATAAATATAAAAGCATTATTAATAACAGCTTCAACTGGGAATTTAACGCTGTTTTTTATTGCAATACTTACTGTTTCTACTGTTGATTTTAATAATTTAGGGCACATAATCTCACAAATTGTGGCAATTAAAGAAAATAATAAATCTAATATTATAATGTTTTTATGCCTTGCTAAATAGGTAAAAGTTCTTCTAAATATTGCAAACGCTTCTATTTTCATAATAGCAAAACTCACCTTAATAAATTTTTGTTTAATAGTAAAACACCATACTATAATACTACTATAGAATTTTTTTGTCAATTTAAGTGTAATGTATACATACACAAAACTTTTGCAAAGCTATAAAACAAATAATATAAAAAATATAACTAAGTTTCGTCTTTATAGTTCATAATTTTTAATATAAACTCTCTTTTTTCTTTTTGCATAATAGAATCTAATATTAATCCGCTAAAAAAAGATAGTATAGCAGCAATAGTTATAAAACCGCATGTTATTAAAGTTGGGATTCTGTTAACAAGGCCGGTTTTAATATAAGGAATCCATACAGTTGGTATGAAAACTGCAGTTTCTATTATTATTAATATAAGTGAAAGGAAGGAGAAAAATTTTAATGGCTTATAATTTTTAAATAAATTAAATATTGTTTTCAAAACTTTAAAGCCATCTTTAAATGTGTTTAATTTAGATACGCTATTTTTAGGGCGATCTTTATAATTTACGGGCAAATTCTCAATTTTCATGCCTGTGAATATTGCATGTATTGTCATTTCAGTTTCTATTTCAAAATTTTTTGAAGTTATAGGGAACGTTTTAACAAATCTTCTACTAAACGCTCTATACCCTGTTAATATATCTCTTATATTGCTTTTAAATATTTTGTTTATGCTACAGCGCACTAATTTATTACCTATATTGTGGAACGGGCGTTTATTTTCTTTAAAATAACTACTAGATAGCCTATCACAAATTACCATATCCAACTTTTCTTTTAATATCATGTCTGCCACAATTTGCGCAGAATCTGCTTTATATGTGTCATCGCCGTCTACCAATATATAGCATTTTGCTTCCACCGTTTCAAACATTGTTCTAATTACATTACCCTTACCTTTATTCTTTTCAAAACGCACTATGGCGCCTGCTTTTTTTGCTATATCTGCAGTGTTATCTGTGGAATTATTGTCAAATACATATATTTTTGCGTTCGGAAGTTGCTTTTTAAAATCTCGCACAACATTTGCAACCGTTGTTTCTTCGTTATAACAAGGTATTAACACAGCAATATTGTCCATATTTAAAACTCCATTTTAAAAAAATTTATAATTTTGTAATAATAAATAATAAATATTAATATAATTTAAATTTAAGGAAAATTATTATATGCTTTTTATTTTTGCGTTTTGAAGTTGGTTTATATAATAT
>CAMKFY010000032.1 GCA_946411985.1 uncultured Clostridiaceae bacterium | reverse complement strand
TAAAAGAGGCCTTAAAAGCAAAGAGATATATTAGCGAAATTTTAATATCTAAAACAGTAAAAGTTGTTGGAGATATTTTAAATTTAGCGCGGGAATATGGTGTTTTAGTTAAATTAAATTTCAAATAAGCATTTATACAATAAATTTTTTTAGAAGAGATGGTGTATATATTTTGGAGAGTGGTATGCTTTATGGCAGGAATTCTATAAAAGAGGCCTTAAAAGCAAAGAGATATATTAGCGAAATTTTAATATCTAAAACGGCAAAAGGTGTTGGAGATATTTTAAATTTAGCGCGGGAATATGGCGTTTTAGTTAAATTTGTTAATCCAGAAAATTTAAAAAAGTTTAAATTTAAAACTCAAGGTGTTGTGGCGTTTTGTAGCAATATTAAATATATGGATTTTAAAGATATGCAAATGCAAATTAAAAATAGCAATAAGGCAGTTTTTATTTTAATTTGTGATAAAGTGCAAGATCCGCATAATTTGGGTGCGCTTTTGCGCACTGCATACGCTGTTGGGGCAGATGCTGTTATATTGCCTAAAAGAAGAACCGCACCAATAAACGCTACTGTGGAAAAAGCGTCTGCTGGGGCGGTTAATTTTTTAAATATTGTGCGGGTGGCAAACCTGTCTGGTGCTATTAATGTTTTGAAAAAAGACGGAATATTTGTGTATTGCGCTGATGTGGGCGGGCAGAATTTTTATGAAGTAAATTTTAAGGGCAATGTAGCTTTAGTGGTGGGCTCTGAGGGGTTTGGTGTTGGCCAACTAATAAAAAAACAATGCGATGTTATATGCGGTGTGCCTATGGCCAATTCTATTGATTCGTTAAATGTTTCTGTGGCTGGGGGAATTATTATGTATGAAATATTTAGGCAAAATAGAATAGTATGAACAAATAAGAATTAAGTTTGCATATGCTGCTAGCGCTTATTTCTTATTCATTTTCGTTAACTAATTTATATTTGAAAATAAAACAGATTTAACTAGTTGTATTTTGAACGTTGCTGAAAAAATGAAAATTAGCTGTTAAATTGCCAACTTAGAGCTTATAATTAAGTTTGGTTGGGGCAAATAAATTTAGGCGTAATTTAACTTAGGAGTGGTTTATGGTAACATTATAAAATTTTGAGTATATTTAATTTTACTATAATCTTTAGCGTTTACAACACTTAAAATTGGCTGCTTTTAAATGTTAAACAAAATATAGTTTTATAATGCTTAAATATTTGCATGCAATATATATGTTTTCTTAAGATTTTAATATTTAGATTTTTTATATTTATATAGTGAAAATGCTATCTGAATGGCTATTGGTGCAAATATTATGCCTAAAAACCCAAGTATTTTTGCGCCAACGTATACCGATATTAACGTGGCAAGCGGGTGTATTCCGAGTGATGCGCCCAATATTTTAGGCTCTAAGAAGCTACGTGCGAGGTTTAACACCAAAAATATTGTTATTAGCCCTATAGCCATATTAAAATTTTTACCTACAATAACTAAAGCCCAAGGCAATATTACTATTCCGGAGCCCACAAAAGGAATAGCGTCAAATAAAGATATTAAAGCAGCCACGCCAATTGGGTTTTTAACCTTAATTATGAAAAAACCAATGCTTAGCAGGCAGAATGATATTAGCATTAATAGCATGTATGCTTTAATATATTTAATTATTGTAGTTATTGTGTAGCCTTTTGTTTTTATTAGAATATGTTGTGTTTTTTTGGGGAAAAGATTAACTATAAATGTGGTTATTTTCTCGTAATCGTAGCTAAAATATATAGACGATATTATTGAAAATGTTATATTTATTAAAAAATTTGGTATATTTTTTCCTGTTTTTGCCATAATTGAAAGAATATATTTTGCTGTTGAAGTTACAAAATCGTCAATGTTATAAAACATATTTTCTATTATGTCTTGTATTTTAAAATTTGAGTTTGGCAGCAGGTTTAAAAGTATTTTATTTAGCTGTTCGGCTAGCGTGTTTAGTGTTGGTAAAACTGTGCTTTTATATATTTCTGGAGAAGAATTTAAAAATGTCCTCAAAAATTCTGCTATTTTACAGGATATTAACCATATGAAAAAAAATATTAAAATATAAGAAAAAATTACAACAACTATACCGCAAACCTTTCCGTTTATTTTAGTTTTTTCGCACATCTTTTCTGTTATTGGTCGTAAAATAAAAGCTATAAAAAATCCAACTAAAAATGGAGTAAAAACTGGAACTATATGTTTTAATATAAAAAAAGAGCTAAAAATTATTAATCCGTAGAATAGTCCAGAAATTAGGAATTCTATTTTATGCTCTAGATTGTTATTTTTCAATGGTTTTAAACACCCTTTTTAAAAATTATTAATCTGTAGAATAACCAGAAATTTAAAATTATATTTTTATTTTTAGTTATATATAATTTATATTTAAAAAGTTTAATTATGCTTTTGCAGTATTGACATAATCTGTTTTATGTTCTAATATTAACTAGAATTTTATTTAATACGCTTGGGGGTAGCGTTTATGGGTTATACGCTAACGGAAAAGATAGTTAGAAGGAATGGTTCGGAGTTTAAAAAATTAGAAAGTGGAGATGTTTTAAGCCTAAAGGTAGACCAAACTCTCACACAAGATGCTACAGGCACAATGACCTATTTGCAGCTAGAAGCATTAGGCATAGATAGGGTAAAAACAAAGCTTAGCGTTGCATATGTAGATCATAATACATTGCAGGCTGGCTTTATGAACGCTGACGACCACGCTTATATAGCGTCTGTGGCTAAAAAGTATGGTATATATTATTCTAAGCCAGGCAACGGAATATGCCATCAAGTGCACCTTGAACGGTTTGCGGCGCCAGGTGAGGTTTTAATAGGGTCGGATAGCCATACGCCTACTGCTGGGGGCATTGGTATGCTTGCATTTGGGGCAGGAGGTTTTGACGTTGCTTGCGCGATGGCAGGCTTTAGGTATGAAATACCTCGCCCTAAAATAGTTAGGATAAATTTGAATGGTAGGCTAAGGCCTTGGGTTGGCGCGAAAGACGTAATACTTAAAATTTTGCAAATTGTTAGCGTAAAAGGTGGCGTTGGCAGAATATTTGAATATGGTGGTGATGGCGTTAAATATTTAACTGTTCCTGAGCGTGCCACAATAACCAATATGGGGGCAGAGCTTGGGGCTACTACGTCAATTTTTCCTTCAGATGAGCAAACATATAATTTTCTAAAAGCGCAAAGCAGGGAGAAGTGTTGGGTTAACTTGGCTGCGGATAGCGACGTCAATTATGATGATGTTTTAAATTTAGATTTAGATCGCTTAGAAAGCATGGTGGCATGCCCACATTCTCCAGATAATGTTAAAACTGTGCGTGAAATGGCTGGTTTGAAGTTAGATCAGGTTTGTATAGGGTCTTGCACTAATTCTTCCTTAGCAGATATGATGAAGGTGGCGCATATTCTTCGCGGGAAAACTGTAGCACGCAATGTAGACCTTGCTTTGGCTTTTGGGTCACGTCAGGTGTTTTCTATGCTTTCTAGAAATGGTGCACTTTCAGATATAATAGACGCTGGAGCGCGAGTGCTTGAAAATGCTTGCGGGCCGTGCATAGGCATGGGTCAATCTCCAAAATCTGGAGGAGTTTCACTTCGCACATTTAACCGCAATTTCTTAGGCCGAAGCGGCACAAAAGACGGGCAAATATATTTGGTGTCCCCAGAAGTGGCTGCTTACTCTGCCTTAAAAGGTGAGCTGGTTGTGCCGCCTGAGCAAGATTTTAATAATGGCATTTTTAGAATGCCAGAAGAATTTTTAATAAACGATAATATGATATGCGCTCCTGCAAGCGAGGAGGATGCGAAATATGTTGAAGTTGTGCGTGGGCCAAATATAAAGCCGTTTCCTATTGGAAAAGAGCTTTCGGGCAGCTTTTCGGCTAATGTTGTTATAAAGTTGGGTGATAATATAACAACCGACCATATAATGCCAGCAGGAGCTAAAATTTTGCCGTTTCGGTCTAACATACCGTATTTGGCTCAGTTTTGTTTTGAAGTTATAGATAAAGATTTCTACGAAAGGGCAAAGTTAACGGAGAACGGCGTAATATTAGCTGGTGCAAACTATGGGCAGGGTTCTTCTCGTGAGCACGCTGCACTAGTGCCTTTATACCTTGGAATTAGGGCAGTTATAGCTAAAAGTTTTGCTAGAATACATAAAGCAAACCTTATAAACGTTGGGATATTGCCGCTTACGTTTTTAGAAGCTGAGCATTACAATTTTATATCTCAAGGAGATAACATAGAGTTTGAAAATTTACGGGAAGCTGTTGCTAGTGGCGAATATGTTGTGTTAAAAAATAACACTAAAGGAGCTTCTATAAAGCTTTCCTTTGAGCTTGGTGAAAAAGATAGAAATGTTATATTAATGGGCGGGCTTTTAAACTATATAAAGGCAAATAAGTAATGCATTATTGCGTTATTTGAGATTTTATAGATTTTAGGGCGTTTTTTTCTAGCCTACTAACCTGTGCTTGAGATATCCCTATTTCTTTTGCCACCTCCATTTGAGTTTTCCCTTCCATAAACCTCAGTGATAGTATTTTTTTTTCGCGCAAGCCTAGCTCAGATATTGCTTTTTTTATAATTATTTCGTTTAACCAATTGTCGTCGCTTGTGTTATCTCCTATTTGGTCCATAACATATATTGTGTCGTTAGAGTCAGAATATAGTGGTTCATTTAGTGATACGGGTTCTATTATAGATTCTAAAGCCATAAAAACGCTTGTGGAAGATTCTTTCATTTCGTTTGTTATTTCGGAGAATGTGGGCTCACGGTTATTTTTGCTAATAAAAGACTCTTTCACCTTCATTGCTTTATATGCAATGTCTCTTAAAGAGCGAGAAACTCTAAGGCTGCAGTAGTCTCTTATATATCTTCTAAGTTCACCCTGTATCATGGGCACAGCGTATGTGGAAAAGTGTACGTTTTGGGTTGTGTCGAAGCGGTCTATTGCTTTTATTAGCCCTATACAGCCAACTTGAAAAAGATCGTCCATATTTTCTTTTCGAGATGAAAATCTTTGAATAACACTAAGCACTAGTTTTAGGTTTCCTTTAATTAGCTGTTCTCTTGCTTGTTTTGGGTTTTCTTTATTTTTAATTTTTATTAGCAGTTCTCTCTTTTCATCTTCAGATAAAACTTTTAAATTTGTTGTGTTAACGCCGCTTATCTTAACTTTGTTAAGGTACATATAAAAACTACCTTTCCTCTAGTTAATTTTCAGAGTTACTTTTACAGTTTTGACAGAAACATAAAACAAATTCAAATTAGCGGTGCTTAATTTTTTGCAATTTTTTACATTTATTAGGGCATTAGGGTGAAAGTTTGCGGTTGTGTTTAAATATTTAGCGTTAAATATATGAGTTTTTTGTTGCAATATATACATATTTGTTAAATATAGTGGGTTATATATGTTCTAATTTGAGTTTGCATTAAATATAAATATAGTGCAGCGCAAACATTGTGTAATGTGGTGTATAAAAATATATTTAGTTATGTTGTAAACTTTTTAAAAAGCTGCTGCGGAGAATGTTAGAATTTTGCAATTTATTATGAAAGGAGTAGTTTTTGATGTTATGTTTTATGTTTTTGGGGGGAATTTATGGAATTTAGAGTAGGAATAGATATAGGTGGCACTAATATAAAATCTGCAATATTTTCTAATTCGGGTGATATTGAATATAAATACGAATGTAGCACAAATTCATTTAATGCGCCGTATGAGAAATATTTAGAATTTATAATAGAAGAGCTTTTAAAAGGCAGTGGGAAAGCATTAAAAGATATTTCAAGTGTTGGTATTGGGTGCCCGGGCATAGTAGACAGCAAGAAAAAAGTGGTGGAATATGCTTGTAATCTAAATCTTAATGACACAAAGTTTGCCAAAAAATTAGAAGAAAACATTAAAATACCTGTATATATAGAAAATGACGCAAATGCTGCAGTTTTTGGCGAATATAAATATAATATGTTAAATTCTAAAGATTCGGATATTGCTGATAGTATGGTGTTATTAACATTGGGCACTGGAGTAGGCGGCGGGCATATATTAAACGGTAAAATATATAAAGGGTTTAACTTTGGCGCACTTGAAGTAGGGCATATGGTTATTGAAGAAGGCGGGAGGCAGTGTAATTGCGGCAGGAAAGGCTGTTTTGAAACATATGCTTCTGTTACTGGGCTTATAAATACTGCTATGGAAGTGGCTTTGCGTTATAAGAATAGTGTTTTGCACAGCATGTTAAAAGATGGCGAAAAAATAACAGGTGAAGCAATATTTAATGCTGTTAAGTTAAAAGATGCTGCTGCTGTTGAAGCTTTCAACATATTTATAAAATATTTAGGAGTTGGAGTTGCTAATATTATAAATATACTACAGCCACGTTGTTTGGTGTTAGGCGGGGGCTTGAGTGCTAGTGGCGATATAATGTTAAGCCCGTTAAAAGAATTGGTAGATAAGTTTGATTATGCGCGCAGTTTAAAGGATAGGTGTAAGGTTTTAATTTCTAAAATAGGTAATTATGCAGGAGTATTAGGAGCAGCATTTTTGCATGAGATTCAAGATAAATATTTAATTTAGGAAGGGTTTTGAAATATACGCATTTAGGAGTAATTATAGCAAGGTTATAGATGTTGAAGCTTTCAACATATTTATAAAATATTTAGGAGTTGGAGTTGCTAATATTATAAATATACTACAGCCACGTTGTTTGGTGTTAGGCGGGGGCTTGAGTGCTAGTGGCGATATAATGTTAAGCCCGTTAAAAGAATTGGTAGATAAGTTTGATTATGCGCGCAGTTTAAAGAATAGGTGTAAGGTTTTAATTTCTAAAATAGGTAATTATGCAGGAGTATTGGGAGCAGCATTTTTGCATGAAGTTTAAATAAATAGGGTTAGGAAGGTTTTTATGAAATGTCCGCATTGTAGGGGTAATGATAGCAAGGTTATAGATTCAAGAGCCACAGCTGATGGCAAAGCTACAAGAAGGAGAAGGGAATGTTTAAATTGCAAAGGCCGGTTTACCACATACGAGTTTGTAGAAACTGTGCCACTTTTAGTTATAAAAAAAGATAAATCTCGGCAAAGGTTTGATAAGGAAAAGTTAGTGGCTATGTTAATACGTGCGTGTGGCAAAAGGCCACTTGCTTTAAATGTGTTTAAAAATATAGTGAATGAAGTGGAGCAGGAGCTACTTTCAAAATTTGTGCAAGAGGTGCCTTCTAGCACGGTGGCGGAGCTCACAATGAAAAAGTTAAAAGATGTTGACGCTGTGGCATATATACGGTTTGCGTCTGTATATTATGAGTTTTCGTCTACAGCGGAGTTTGTAAAGGAAATAGAAAAGTTGGAAGATGTTAAAAAGCTTTAATGTATATAAATAAAGCCTATGGCAAAAATAAACCATAGGCTCTTAGTTTTTACGTTTTTATATAAAACTGCCACATTGCCGTATAAATTCGTTTTCATATGCTTGCTGTAGTGTTTTTAAAAGTTTTGGAGCTTTGCCGCCCACTTCTTGGCCGTTTATATGGCTTACCCCCATGCAGAGGCAACCGCTAGCGCACACAATTACCTCGTCGGCATTTAAAAGTTCTGAAACTGTAAACGGTTTTTCCAACACTCGCACATTAATATCTTTACAAAATTTTATTAAGTGAGCACGCGTAACGCCAGGCAATATTAGGTTATTTAATGGCGCAGTTTTAAAAACTCCACCTTTTAAAATGGCTATGTTTGAATGCGCGCATTCTGTTACATTTTCGCCCCTGTGCAACACAGCTTCGTTGCATCCCTTTTGTTTCGCTTCTTGAGAAGCTAACACAGAAGGGATTAGGTTTAGAGTTTTTATATTGCAATGAAAAAAACGCGTATCTTCTTTTGTTATTAATTTATATCGCATTTTATTCATATTGCGTATTGTGCTACTGGTTACCATTATTAAAAGGTTTGGCTTTATGTTTTGTGGGAATATATGTTCTCTTAATGCAGCGCCTCGTGAAGCTTGCCAATATATGCATTGGTTTTTATCACCTTGTTTTTTAATTAATTGTTTTATTATGCTTTCTAGCTGCTCGCTTTTCATGTTAAAGTTTATATTTAAAAGCTTGCAACTGCTATAAAATCGCTGAATGTGTTCTTTTAAAGCAAATGGCCTTTGGTTTACACTATACACCACTTCATATACCCCGTCTCCGAAGTATACCGCTCTATCTGTGGCTGGAATTAGCAGCTCGTTTAGCGGCTTTATTGTGCCGTTATAGTAACCTATGTTTTGCATTAAAACATCTCCCTTTAAAATTAAAAATATTGTTTTATGCGATTCATGGCTTCTTGCGTGTTTTCTTTCGTGCCGAATGCGGTGAGCCTAAAGAAATTCTTTCCATTTTTTCCAAACCCTTGGCCTGGCGTGCCAACTATATTTAGTTCGTTTAGCATAACGTCAAAAAATTCCCAAGAGTTTAGCGAATTAAAGCATTCAAACCAAAGGTATGGCGAGTTTTTGCCACCTGTATAGAAAGCGCCCATTTCGTCCATTGTTTTGCACATTATTTGGGCGTTCTCTTTATAGTGGTTTAATGTTTCTTTAATTTGTTGTTGGCCTTCTTGCGAGAACACAGCACTCGCGCCTTTTTGTATAATATAAGACGTGCCATTATAATTTGAAGATTGATGCCTAAGCCACATATCTTTTAGAGTTACGCCACATTTCGTTAGCTCTTTTGGTATAATTGTGTAGCCACATCTTGTGCCTGTGAACCCTGCAGTTTTAGAAAAAGAGCATATTTCTATTGCACAGGTTTTAGCTTTTGGCACTTCAAATATGCTTTTAGGCAAATTTTCGTCTTCTATAAAATCTTTATATGCGGCGTCAAAAATTATTATTGCGTCCTGTTCATTTGCATAATCTACCCATTTTTCTAGTTGATTTTTATTATATGTGGCTCCTGTTGGGTTGTTTGGTGAACATATATATATTATGTCTACGTTTAAATTTTGGTTTGGTAGTGGTAGGAATTTATTACTACGTGTAGCGTCTGCAAATAATATTTTGTTTCCACACATTATATTGGTGTCCATATATGCGGGGTATACTGGGTCTGGTATTAGAACTGTTTGGTTTGCGCCAAAAATATTTAAAATATTAGCGCAATCACTTTTAGCGCCGTCGCTTATGAACACTTCAGATTCTATTAGGCTAATATTGCGTCTGTTATATAGTTCTACTATTTGTTCTATTAAAAAGTTATAACCTCTATATGGTCCGTAGCCTTTAAATGTTTCTGCGTCAGCCATATCTAAAACAGCTGAGTTTAAATTTTTTATTACCGCCTCGCATAACGGCCCTGTTACGTCTCCTATGCCCATATTTATTATATTTTTGCCTTTATGAGTGGCTTTAAATTCGTTAACTTTTGAAGCTACTGTGGCGAAAAGGTAGTTTCCTTCCAGTTTTGAATAGTTTTCGTTAATTTTCATTGTTTTTAAACCTCCCTAAAAATATAAAAATAAATTATGCCAGTTTTAATATTTATATGCAATATAAAATATTAAAGTTCGAAAGAGTGTATAATATTTGCTTTAAATTTAAACATATAAAAATATATAATTTAATATTAAAATTATAATAAATGTTCTTTAGCAAAATTAATATTAAAGTTAATACATATTTTTAAATTGCTAATAGCGGCGAGTTTGCTTAAAA
>CAMKFY010000031.1 GCA_946411985.1 uncultured Clostridiaceae bacterium | reverse complement strand
CATATTTTCAAGAAATATATGTTCAATCATCGAACCAAACAGTTTCTATAAAATATTTTGAAGAGTTTTTTCTCAGCTTCTCACGTATTCTTTTAACATGCATATCTACTGTGCGTGATGAACCTATATAGTCATAGCCCCATACCTCGTCTAAAAGCTGTTCTCTTGTAAAGAGAGTGTTTTCTTTAGATAATAACTTATAAAGTAGCTCTATTTCTTTTGGAGCTGCTTTAATTTTTTTATTGTTAATGTAAACTTCATAATTACTCAAATCTACTAATAAATCTTTCTTTTTTATTACCTTTTTATGCGCATTTTTGCTAACATTTAAGCTTTGCTTATATAACATCTTTATTTTAATTAACAGCTCATCCATATTTATAGGTTTTAATATAAAATTATTAAATGTGCAAAAATTCAGCACCACTTCACTGTTTAATAATGTGCCTTTCTCCACAAAAATTATAATAGGCATATTAAATTTACTTTTTATATTTAAAAATATTTCCCAGTTCTCTGCCACTAGCATCTTTAAATCTATTAAAACAAGGTCTACAGATAGTGAACTAAACTTAACTAATGTTTGTTTTGTTGTTGTTGCGGTTATTGGCTTATAACCCTGCCTTAATAAAAAATTTTTTAAACTTTCACAAACATCGTTATCTGAGTCTGATATTAAAATTTTTCTTAAACTTAACAATTATACCACCTTTTTTTATACGTAGTAAATTTATATATTATTTTGAAGTTATAAAACTCAAAAAATAAATACTTAATATATATTGTTTTTATATACTAAAATTTATACAAAACTTAAATTAAACCTATTACACTATTTTAATATAGCAAATTTACTTAATAATATAAAATTCTTAAATAAATTTACTCATATTCTATTGTTGCTGGCGGTTCTCATAACTTAATAAAAAATTTTTTAAACTTTCACAAACATCATTATCTGAATCTGATATTAAAATTTTCCTTAAACTTAACAATTATACCACCTTTTTTTATACGTAGTAAATTTATATATTATTTTGAAGTTATAAAACTCAAAAAATAAATACTTAATATATATTGTTTTTATATACTAAAATTTATACAAAACTTAAATTAAACCTATTACACTATTTTAATATAGCAAATTTACTTAATAATATAAAATTCTTAAATAAATTTACTCATATTCTATTGTTGCTGGCGGTTTTGATGTAATATCATATAACACCCTATTTATTCCACTTACCTCGTTAATAATGCGTTTGCACACAATATCAAGAACAGATTTTGGAATATAAAAAACATCAGCGGTCATAAAGTCTATAGTTTCTACAGCGCGCAAAGCCAAACTATAGCAATAAGACCGCACATCTCCCATAACGCCCACAGATTTAACGCCTAATAACACAGCAAAATATTGACTAGGCTTTTTAGATAACTTTCCCACCTCTTGCCTGAATATATAATCTGCATCTCGCAAAATATCTAGCTTTTTAGCAGTAACCTCGCCTACTATTCTTATACAAAGCCCAGGGCCAGGAAACGGCTGCCTATAAACTATAAAATCTGGAAGATTTAAAAGCTTTCCAACCTTTCGCACCTCATCCTTAAACAGATATTTAAAAGGCTCCAATATCTCTTTAAAATTAATTTTTTCAGGCAACCCGCCAACATTATGGTGACTTTTAATTACACCGTTTTTGCCGCAATTTATGCCAGACTCTATAATATCGGGGTATATTGTGCCTTGAGCTAAAAAATAAAACTCTCCCATATTTTTAGCCTCTTTTTCAAATACTTCTATAAACGTTCTGCCAACCACCTTTCTCTTTTCTTCAGGGTCTGTAATGCCTTTAATATTATTCAAAAAAGTAGAAGACGCATCTACAGGCACGAAATTCATATCCCAATTTTTAAAATATTCCTTTATTTCGTGGCTTTCTCCCTTTCTTAAAAACCCATGATCTACAAAAACACAAACAAGCTGCCTGCCTATAGCCCTATTTAAAATAGCAGCTAAAACACAAGAATCTACCCCACCAGATAGCGCCAATAAAACTCTTTTATCTTTAACCTTTTCTTTTATGCTACTAATAGTGTTACTAATAAAATCTCCCAATTCCCAATTTTTTTTGCAACCACATATATTAAACAAAAAATTTTCAAAAATTTTTTCACCGCATTCTGTATCAAGCACTTCAGGGTGAAACTGAGTGGCATATATATTCTCATCAGCATTCTCAAAAGCTGCTATTTTCGTAAGCGCGCTGCTAGCCACCACCTTAAAACCTTGTGGTAAATTTACTATTTTATCTGAATGACTCATAAGAGTTATACTAGTTTTTTTGGTGCCTTTAAAAAGCAAACTAGATAAATTAAATTCAGTTTTTGTTTTGCCATATTCCCCATTATCTGCGTGCAACACATTGCCACCAAGTTTTTGCGCTATAACCTGCGCACCGTAACAAATACCTAAAATTGGTATTTTAAGTTTGAAAATTTTTTCATCTAAACTTAAAGCGCCATCCTCAAACACGCTATCTGGCCCACCAGACAAAATTATACCGTAAGGTTTTATATTGCTTGCTATTTTATACGCTTCATTAGCGTTTACAACTTCACAATATACATTTAACTCTCTTATTCTTCTTGCTATAACCCTGCTATATTGCCCCTTAAAATCTACCACTAAAACTATCTGTTTCATATTGTTCTCCTTAATTTTACACTAAACCTAAAATAATAACTTAACGTTATATTTAAAATATAACTTCTAAAGAATTATGCATAACAATTTTTAATTATATTATATCATTTTCTACTTTTTTGCAAACTTTGTATACTATATATTTTTATATTGCACAACCACTTCCTAATAAACGATATATAGTTCTTGTTCACTAAATAAGGAGCCGCAATACTTTTTGCATATATAAATCTAATTTTTTTGCTCTTTCCTGCCCAGCCCTAAAAAATGGCCTTATATCTTTATACGCAAAAAATACATTAAACTTTAAAGAAAAATCTTGTGCTATACTACGAATCTTTTCATGATTCTGATATGGGCTATAAAGCAATGTTGTTGAAAATGCGTCAAACCCTTTAAGGCTAGCATATTTTGCAGTAGTTAATAGCCTGCTGCGATAACAAAAATTACACCTACCCTTAAAATCTCCATTAATAAAATTGTAAATTAAACTAAATAACTCTACCACGTTTTTTTATATATCGTTCTTGTTCACTAAATATACACCCGCAATACTTTTGCATATATAAATCTAATTTTTTTGCTCTTTCCTGCCCAGCCCTAAAAAATGGCCTTATATCTTTATACGCAAAAAATACATTAAACTTTAAAGAAAAATCTTGTGCTATACTACGAATCTTTTCATGATTCTGATATGGGCTATAAAGCAATGTTGTTGAAAATGCGTCAAACCCTTTAAGGCTAGCATATTTTGCAGTAGTTAATAGCCTGCTGCGATAACAAAAATTACACCTACCCTTAAAATCTCCATTAATGCCACTTATAAAATAACGTAACCCATAAAAATCCACAACAAAAAGCTTAATATTTTCATAATTTGCATATTCTTTTAAACAATTTAGCCTAGCTTTATATTCTGTGAATGGATGTATGTTTGGGTTATACCAAAAAAGAGTAATATCATACTCATATTGGAACTGCTTTAAAGACTCTATAGAACATGGTGCACAACAGCAATGTAACAATAACTTCATCATAATATAAAATCCTTTTCAATTATAAATATTGTCTAACATGAAATTATATTATATAAAAAATAAAATATCAAATTTATATTTCAATATTTTACAAGCTATGTTATAATAATTCCGCTAACTATTAAATTGAGGAGAGAAGAATTGTTCGGATATGTATTGCCATATATACCACATCTTAGAGTTTGTGAAAATGAAACGTATAAAGCCATATATTGCGGGCTTTGCAAACAGATAAAAAAACGGTATGGAATTTTAAGCAGACTGTTTTTAAGCTATGACATGGTTTTTTATGCAATATTTTGTATAGGATATTTAAATGAAGATGTAAATTTTGAAAAGAAGTTTTGCAAAATTCATCCATTCAAAAAAAGAAATTGCTTAAAGAATTGCGACGTTTTAAAAAAAGCTGCAGATGTAGGAGTTATACTTTTCTACTTCAAACTTAAAGATAATGTTTTAGATTGTAAATACTTTAAAAAATTTTTGAATATTATATTACTAATCCTGTTTAAACGGCCATATAAAAAGGCTATGGAATATGAAAAAAATATATCTAACGCACTATCAAACCTTAGTAAAGAACAAATTTGTGTGGAAAATAAAACTAATATGTCGTTAGATTATTACAGCCACCCTACAGCAAATTGTATTGGTTTAATTTTTAAAGAATTAGCTAAAAATAATAAACATGCTAATAATCTCTACAGACTTGGTTATATGGTAGGTAAATATATATATATATTAGACGCTATAGATGACATTGAAAAAGACTATAAAAATAGCAGATTTAACCCAATTATACAAAATAAAAAATTAGATATTTCAAAACTTAATAGCAAAACTTTAAATGAAGCAAATGAACTTATAAATTTTTGTATAGCTCAGCTAGCAGAAGCTTTTGAAAGCTTAAATATAAAGAAATGGGAATCTATACTAAAAAATATAATATATTTAGGATTAAAAACAGAGAAAGATAAAGTAATAAAAAAGTATTGCAAATAGGGTTGAATTATATTAAACATAATGTTAAATCAAAAAATATAAAATTTTAAATAAATTTGAATAAATTAGTTTAGCAAAATATTTTAAATATATATAAGTGTGTATAAAAAAATATTGTAATACAGCTTTAAATTATGAAGGAGTAAACCTGCAATGGACGAATTTTACAGAATACTTGGCGTGCAAAACACCGCCACAGACGATGAGATAAAAAGAGCATATATAAAACTAAAAAGAAAATACGACCCCCAAAATTATGAAAAAGAAACCTTGAAAAAGCATGCACTAGAAAAAACAAACGAAATAACTAAAGCATTTGACACCATAATGAATGAAAGAAGATCTAAAAGAATTGAAAATAATAACAATAACCAATTTAAAGAGAATTTTGATAATAATGATATAGAAGTTGCAGAAGATTATATAAAATCTGGGGAAATGCAAAAGGCAGAACATATATTATCAAATGTAAAACAGGAAAATAGAAACGCTAAGTGGTATTACTTAAAAGGTATTATACTTTTTAAAAAAGGCTGGCTTTTAGAAGCTACAAATTTCTTTGAAATGGCAGTGCAGCTAGACCCAACAAACGAAGAATATAAAAATGCTTTAGAAAGGGCAAAATGGCAACGAGGTGGGGGGTTTAACAAGCCGCCACAAGGAGGAATGTTTAACGAACAATACCCAAACGGCGAGCCTATTGGTTGTGGGTTTTGTGACGTTTGCGGAACTATTATGTGTGCTGATATGTGCTGCGAATGCACCACACCACGAGGTTATGGCCGCTGCTGCTAGCCTTTTAACATGAAAAGGAGTACCTAATTTTTGAAAAGAACGTCACAACTAGCTTTTTGCAGCATAGCAATTGCAATTAGCGTAGTCTTATTAAATTTGGCTCTTTTTATACCTTTTGCTAGCTATTCTTTATGTTTTATTTGTAGTGCATTCATTTATTTAATAGCTATAGAAGTAAACAGTAAATATGCTTTTATGGTTTATTTTGTTGTGTCTACATTTTCTTTTTTTAGTGTAATTTATAGCGACTCCGCTTTATTATATGTACTAATTTTTGGGTATTACCCTATAATAAAAAATTTTTTTGATAACATTAAAATTAAATTTTTAAAATTTTTTTTAATGTTTATTTTTAATTTTATAATTTCTTGTGTTATTGTTAATGTAGTTATTTATATATTTTTAGCAATAGGATTTCTAAAAACAAAACAGATAAGCAATTTATATATAGTTTGTATTATTATTTTTTTTAATTTTGTTATTGTTTTATATAGCGTTTGCCTTTCTATGTTTAAAACATATTACTTTAATATATTCAAAATACGCAATAAGTTTTATTAAATTATATATTGTTAAAAGATTAGTATTATACATTATACACTAAACAATTATTTATAACAAATTTATTTTTATTCATTTAATTATAATTTTGAGTTTGTTAATATATATTGTTAATTTATTAAATTATAACTTTAAATTATTATATACGAAAAAGTATATAATTAACATAATTAAAAAATACTTTGGTTATATAGTAAACAAGCATGAAATATATAAAATATATAAAAATATATATTAAATTTTTCTTACATTAACAATAATAAAAATATAAATTCTATACGGCAAAACTCATAAACAAAATATTAAAATGAGCTACAAATTTTTAAAAATATAATTTTATCTTTAAACTTGAGTTAAATGGAATTGTTATAGGCAATTATTAAATAATAAAAATTTGAAAGGAGAAGGTTTATGAGCAATATTTTAGTTGTTGGAGGAGCTGGGTATATTGGTTCTCACGCCGTACGTGAACTAATAAAAAATAATAAAAATGTTGTAGTAGCAGATAACCTATCCACCGGCTTTGAGAAAGCTATTAATAAAAATGCCAAGTTTTATAAAGGCGATATAAAAGATAAAAATTTTTTAAACGCGCTATTTAAAATGGAAAAAATAGATGCAATAATACATTTTGCAGCTTTTTCTCAGGTTGGCGAAAGCATGCTAAACCCTTTAAAATATTATAATAATAATGTGCATGGCACAGAAGTTTTACTAAAAGCTATGGTGGAAAATAACATTGAATTTATAATATTTTCATCTACAGCTGCGGTATACGGCGAACCAGAAACAATACCAATATTAGAAACTGCTCCAACAAACCCAACTAACTGCTACGGCGCAACAAAACTTGCAGTTGAAAATATGCTAAAATGGGCATCTATAGCATATAATATAAAATTTGTGTCTTTGAGGTATTTTAATGCTTGTGGAGCCGATTCAAGCGCAGAAATAGGCGAAGCTCATAGTTTAGAAACACATTTAATACCACTTATATTAAAAGCGGCAATTAATAAAAAAGAATATATAAACATATTTGGAACAGATTACAACACAAAAGACGGCACAGCAATAAGAGATTATATACACGTAACAGACTTAGCACAAGCTCATATTTTAGCGGTGGAATATTTAAAAAATGGTGGACATAGTAATATATTTAATTTAGGCGGAGGCGTAGGGCTTTCTGTTAGAGAAATAATTAAAGCTGCACAAAATATAACAAACTGTATAATACCAGTAAAAGAAAAGCCAAGAAGAAAAGGAGACCCTCGCATTCTAATAGCATCTAGCGAAAAAGCAAAAAGAATATTAAATTGGAACCAGCAATATAGTGATATAAAAACTATATTAAGTTCAGCATTTAAATGGCATAAACTACACCCAAACGGATATTCTTAATTTAAATTATAAATAATTTAAGCATATTTTTAAAGTTATTAGAAATAATTAAAATTGTGTATTCAGCATTTGTTTGCGGTTTGAATATAATAAAATAACATTTTTTTATATATAAATACAAAATAATTATTAAATATAAATTTTATTGTTATAAAGTTTAAAATTATATAAAAAATCGCATATTCTTATAACTTTTAATTTTAGCTTAACCTAAAAAATTATAAAAACAGCGACTTATAAAACAACTATAATATAAATTTTATTATATTATAGTTGTTTTAAATACCAGTTTTCTTTACCTAATACTTCAGCTAATCGCACCTGCCTGCTTAGCCAGTTTATACTAATTTGAGCATATTTATATAGTTCTATTAAAAAATAATATACAACAATATTATTTGCAGACTCAGCTAAAGCTTCTTCAACCCAACTTAAAGAACTAGATGTTTTATTTAAGTCGTATTTTAAGGCCTCAATAGGGTCGGTGTGCACTGGCTCTCCTGAGCGTTCCTCTATTTTTATTTCGCCACCAAGCTCCAAAATACGTTTCATTGTTCTACGTGTAAAAACTCTTTCCGCTTCTATTCTCTTTCTATACCTATCCGCTAACCTATAATAACCGTTAAATTTAAATATTCTATATTGAACATCATGTAAATCTGCTTGCATAAATAACCCAGTAACCAACTGCTGAAGCTTATCTATTAGTTTCTCGTTATTATTATTTTCCAAATATATAGACACCGCCTTTTAAAATTATGTTATAATATATTCGTAAAACGCTTAAAATGTTACAGTTTTAGATATTTTTTTATAAAAACAAATAATTTTTCATATTTAATATTTGTAATTATAAAATAATATAGTATAATAAGAAAAATTAAAAGGAGATTGCCAATGAAAGATAAAAGAAAATTAAGAATAAAAATATTCACATTAATATGTGCTATAACAATGATAGCATCTGCTATAATACCTACAGTGTATTGGGTATGGCTCGTATTCTTAAATAAAAGATGAAACATTAAACCAAACCATACACTAACTCAAAAGCACAGCTACAACTTTTTCTATGTGCTGTTTGTTAACGCTTAATATGTTAAACTCTACACAATCATATTTAACTGTAGGTTTTTCATTTTCTTGTGGAACTGAGCCTAGCTTATCTACCAAAAACCCACCTATTGTATCATAATTTGCTGTTTTTGGTATGCTTGTGCCTAAAACCTCGTTAACATCATCCAAATCTGCGCTACCTTGCAGTATGAATGTGGTGTCATCTCTTTTTATTATTTTTGCGCTTTCGTTATCATATTCATCTTGTATGTCACCAAACACCGCCTCAACAGCGTCTTCTAAGCTAACTATGCCTGAAGTGCCGCCATATTCATCTACAACAACTGCTAAGTGTTTATGCCCTGAAGTTAACTGCTTTACAAGCTCAACACATTTCATAGATTCTGTTACAAACAAAAAATTCCTAATATATTTAGAACTAATACTTTCGTTCACACTTTTCTTTTCAAATATAAAACTTAACAAATCTTTAACATAAACAAACCCTATTATGTTATCTATATCGTTTTCATATACGGGTATTCTAGAAAATCCGCTTTTTATAGAAAGTTCTATAATATCTTTAATTTTAGCATTGCTGCCAACAGCCTTTATATCTACCCTATGCGTCATTATATCTGCTACCGTAACGAAATCTAAATTTAAAGTTTTTTCTATCATTTCGCTCTGATAACCAGATAGCGCGCCTTCCTTTTCTGCTTGGTGTGCTAGGTTTAGTATGCAATCTTTAGGGGTTTTATATGTATTTTTAACTCCAAATAATTTGTAAATACTACCAGGCCCTTCATCTTTGTTGTCTTCATTTTCCATATAAGACATACACCCTCCGAAATATAAAAATATAAATTGAATTATATGATACTTTGTATTAATTAAAATGTCAACTTTAAATTTTATGCTTTTTTTACTATAAATGTTAAATTTTATTGGTTAATACAATATATTTTCCTAAATTTGTTTGTATTTTGTTAAATTATTCATAATATTTATTAAATTGTTTTAACTTCCTAATTTATTATATTTTAAAATACTATTGATGTGTGCTAAATTAGTAAAATAAATCTAAATCAGTTGCGGTATCTTTACTTTAACATTATTACATTAACTTTTATTTAAAATAAAAACTTAATATACTATAAAATATTAAAAAATAACAATATTTATTATTATACTCTTAATTTATTATTTGAAATATTAGAAAACTTTAATATAATATAATAAAATATAAAAAATTATATAATGTATTTGAATTAGTAAGATAAATCTAAATCAGTTGCGGTATCTTTACTTTAACATTATTACATTAACCTTTATTTAAAATAAAAACTTAATATACTATAAAATATTAAAAAATAACAATATTT
>CAMKFY010000030.1 GCA_946411985.1 uncultured Clostridiaceae bacterium | reverse complement strand
GCATATATTGCGCATTTTAAAACCGTTCATATTTGGAAGCTTTGTGGCTTTTTTATTTTTCCCAATATGTAAGAATGTGGAAAGTTTGCTTTTAAAAACAAAAAGGCCGTTTGTTGTAAAAAGAGTGCGTGGGTTAGCCACTGGAATGGTTATGTTGGTAACTTTTATATTATTAATTTCTTTATTTTTTAAAATAGTTCCCATACTTTATGTGGCTTTAATAAAGTTTGTTCGGGAAGTGTCTTTTACTCTGGAAGATAGCTATTCGTTACTAGAGGAAAAGGTTAAAAATATTGAATTTTTAAGCGATATGCTAAAAGAAATAGAAAATCATTTTTCATATGATAAAATAACGCAAATATTTGTATCGTTAGATTATAAAGGCTATTTTGGCAGCCTTTACAACGTTATATTAAAAATATTTAACGTGTTTATTGGTGTTATAATATCTATATATATTTTGCTTGAACGATATAATATAAAAAAAGCTGTTATGCGTGTTTTTAACGTAACATTGGAAAGAGATAGAACAAGGCAACTTGTAAGAATTTGGAGAAAAACAAAAAAGATAATATATACATTTATATTTGGGCAAATTGTAGACGCTTTTATAGTGGCTTGTATGCTTGGCAGCGCTTTTAGCATATTCAGAATGGAAAATAGTGTTATATTTGCTGCTATATATTTTGTTTTTGCAATAATTCCCTATTTTGGTTCTATTTTGGCAGTGGCTTTAATATCGCTTTTTTCGTTTGTTTTAGGAGATTTTAACAAGTTTTTAACAACAATTATAATTTCTATTGTGTTGCAACAGATAGATTCTAACTTTATAAACCCTAAAATAGTTGGGCAGGCTGTGGGCATTAAGCCACTTTATGTTATACTTGGAATAACGTTATTTGGTGGCGTTTTTGGAGTGGTTGGTTTGTTTTTAGGGCCGCCTTTGATGGCAGTTTGCATGGAGTTACTAGACGATATTATTAAAGCAAGGGAGCTAAAGAAAGCTAAACAAAACAAAAGTTTAAACAAGAATATTGTTTTAAAATATTTTAAAGACTTAAATTAAATTTTAATTTAAGCGTTGTAATTTTGTTGTTTTGAGTTTAACTATATTATTTTTAAGGAAATTTAATTTGTATGAATGGAAATTTTTTAATAAAAAAGCGTTTAGGGCAAAATTTTTTAAAAAGCAGCAATATATGTAGAAAAATTGTGCAAGCTGCTAATATTAATGGGGGAGTTGTTTTAGAAATTGGGCCTGGTTTTGGAGCGCTAACAAAGGAGCTGCTAAAAAAAGCAGATAAGGTGGTGGCTGTGGAAAAGGATAAAGATTTAATACCTATTTTGCAAGAAACTTTTAAAGATGAGCTCAAATTACATATATTGCATGGAGATTTTTTAGATTTAAATTTAGAAGAAATAGTTAAAGAAAATTTAAAATATGGAAGCTTTAAAATTTGTGCTAACGTGCCATATTATATAACCTCACCAATAATAGTTAAAATTTTAAAATGTAGGTTACAGATTAAATCTATAACTTTAATGCTTCAAAAGGAGGCTGCTTATAGAATATGTGCGCCGCCTGGTAGCAGAAATTGTGGAGCAATAAGCGTGTTTGTGCGTTATTTTGCTGTGCCGCATCTGTTGTTTGAGGTTTCTAAAGGAAATTTTTTCCCAAAGCCTCAGGTGGATAGTGCGGTTGTGAAACTTTGCATTAATTATGAACGAATTTATGTTAAAAACGAAGTTAATTTTTTTAGATTGGTTCGAGCTGCTTTTTCACAGCGCCGTAAAATGTTAGTAAACCCTGTTTCTAGTGAGTTTAAAATAAAAAAAATAGTTTTGGAAGATATGTTAAAAAGTTTATGTATATGTAGTAAGTTACGAGCGGAGCATTTAACTTTAAATCAGTTTATATCTATTGCAAATATGCTTGAAGAGGTAATTTAGTTTTAGGGATTATTTTAACATTTTAAATTTTTAATATTATATTTTAAAATATTGAAAAAAATTTGCAATAAAATTTAAAAGGTTATAAAATGAAAGGATGTAATATGTAGGGGGTTTTTGCGTAAAATTCTCATGCAAATGCAAAGCTATGTAGTATAGAATTTATAGTGCGTTTGCTAAAAGGCGCTTTTTTATTTAATAAAATATTAACAAAACTTAGTGCTTATGTTATAATTCTTTATATAATGAAAGTTAAAGGAATGGAGGGTGGTTTATGTTATCAGATATTGAAATTTCGCAGAATTGTAATATGCTTCCAATAGAAGATGTTGCTAAAAAGGTAGGGTTAAATGCTGAAGATTTAGATTTTTACGGTAAATATAAAGCCAAGGTAACTGTTGATGCGTATAACAATTTAAAAAATAAAGAATATGGTAAATTGGTGTTGGTTACTGCCACAAATCCTTCTCCTGCTGGCGAGGGGAAAACAACTGTTAGTATAGGTTTGGCTCAGGCTTTGTTTTCGCAAGGAAGTAAGGCTGTGTTGGCGTTAAGAGAGCCTTCTTTAGGCCCGGTTTTTGGCATGAAAGGCGGAGCTGCAGGCGGTGGGTATTCTCAGGTGGTTCCTATGGAAGACATAAATTTGCATTTTACTGGAGATATGCATGCTATAACTTCTGCAAATAATTTACTTTGTGCGTTAATAGATGGACATATACATAACGGCAATAGCCTTAATATAAACCCTAAAACAATAGCAGTGAAGCGCTGTTTAGACGTTAACGATAGGGTTCTTAGAAATATAGTGGTTGGGCTAGGTGGTGTGCCCGACGGGGTTGTGCGTCAAGATGGGTTTGTTATAACGGCGGCAAGTGAAATAATGGCTATACTTTGTTTATCGGAAGATTTGGACAATTTAAAGCAAAGGTGTGGCAATATTTTTGTTGGCTATAGTTATGATAAAAACCCTATATTTGTGCGAGATTTAAATGTGCAAGGGGCAATGGCTGCTTTAATGAAAGACGCTATAAACCCTAATTTAGTGCAAACTTTGCAAAATACGCCAGCTTTTGTGCACGGTGGCCCGTTTGCCAATATTGCTCATGGTTGTAACACAATTAAAGCCACAAAATTAGCCTTAAGGTTGGGTGATTATGCTATAACAGAAGCAGGGTTTGGCTCAGACCTTGGCGCTGAGAAGTTTTTTAATATTAAATGCAGGCTTTCTAAATTGGAGCCTAGTTGCGTTGTTATTGTATGCACTGTTAGGGCTTTAAAATATAATGGTGGAGTTTTAATGGCAGATATAAAAGCTGAAAATGTTGATGCTGTTGTTAAAGGTTTGGAAAATTTGAAAAAACATATAGAAAATGTTAAGAGGCAGTGCTCTAATTTGGTGGTGGCTATAAATTTGTTTGATACCGATACTGAGGCAGAATTAGATGTTGTTAAGAGGTGTTGCGCTAAAGAAAATGTGGACGTTGTTTGTGTAGACGTATATAGAAAAGGCGGAGATGGCGCAATTAATTTGGCTGATAAGGTTAAAGAGCTTTGCAATAAGCCGGCTAATTTTAAACTGTTATATGAAGACAGCATGCCCCTTAAAGAAAAAATAGAAAAAATCTCCACATTAGTTTATGGTGCGGATGGGGTTAAATATTCTGATAAAGCTAATAAAGATCTTTTATCTATTGAGCAGATGGGCTTTTCTAGCCTTCCGGTGTGTATGGCTAAAACTCAATATTCTCTTTGCACAAACCCTAAAAAGCTTGGCAGGCCAAGAGGTTTTAATGTGCTTGTTAATGAGGTGCGCCTATCTGCTGGAGCGGGCTTTGTTGTGGCAATCACAAACAATATAATGACAATGCCTGGCTTGCTTAAGGTGCCTGCTGCTAATTTTGTGGACGTGGTGGACGGCAAAATAAGAGGGCTTTTTTAGTGGAGAGTGTTATTTTAAATTTGCCTATAAATGTTTGTACTAATTCAAAAGCTGAAACTTTTAATGTGGCTAAAAAATTTGCTGAGCTTTTAAAATTTCCGGCTTTTGTGGCCATTTTTGGAAATTTAGGCGCAGGGAAAACAGCTTTTGTGCAAGGTTTTGCGCAGGCTTTTAGCGTGCCTGATACTGTGCGTAGCCCAACCTTTTCAATAGTTAATGAATATTTTTGCAAATTTGGTGGCAGAATAGTGCATTGTGATATGTATAGAATTTTAACCGAACAAGATTTATATGAAGTTGGATATTTTGATTTTATAAAAGATGTTAATTCCATAGTTTTAGTGGAATGGAGCGAGAATATATTAAATTTTTTGCCACAAACATATTTCAAGGTTAGTATTGAAATTTTAGGCCAAACAAAAAGGAAGATAGAGATAAGTAGGGAGTGCGTTCAATGAAAATATTAGCTATTGAAAGCAGTTCTTTGGCAGCTTCTTGTGCTATTTGCGAAGGTGAGAACGTTTTAGCTAGCAGTAAACTGTGTGTTGGGCTGTTGCATTCTAGAACGTTAATGGTGTTGGTGGACAATATGTTTAGAAATGCTAATATAGACGTTAAAGATATAGGAATTGTGGCTGTATCTTGTGGGCCTGGTTCGTTTACAGGGCTTAGAATTGGAGTAGCTGCTGCTAAGGGAATAGCTCTAGGGCTTGGTGTGCCGTGTGTTGGCGTAGATAGTTTGTTGGGGCTTGCGTATAATTTAATAGATTTGAATAGTGTTATTGTTTGCGCGGTTTTAGATGCGCGGAGAAACACAGTATACACTGCGCTTTTTAATATAGAAAACTTTAAAGTTATACGTTGCTGTGAAGATGGCGTGCTGGAGAAAGAAGAGTTAAAGCAAAAGCTTATTTTAAATAAACAGCCAACATTTTTAGTGGGCGATGCGGCGTCTAGCTGTTATGAATATATGCAAGGTGTAAACAATATATTTTTAGCGTCGCCGCAGTTAAGGCTGCAATCTGCTGTTAGTGTGGCGCTTTGTGCGCAGCAAATTATTAAAAATAAAACACCGCTAAATGATATAGTGGTGCCTAAATATATACAGTTATCACAAGCAGAACGAGAAAGAGCTGAAAAGCTTAAAGATATATTTTAAAGGGATGCCTGGTTTAAGTTTACAATATTTGTGCCATATATAGTTAAAGGGGAGATGTTAAATGATATATATAGGTAGCGATCACGCTGGGTTAAATTTAAAAGAATCAATAAAAACATATTTAAAATCTAATAACGTGGAATGTTTAGACGTTAGCTTAAATGTAACGGATAGCGCGTGTGACTACCCCGATATAGCGCTTAAACTGTGCAACGTTTTAACTAAAAATATAGACAGCGTAGGAATATTGGTTTGCGGCACGGGGGTTGGCATGGCAATAGCTGCAAACAAAATTAAAGGAATACGCGCAGTTTGTGCATCTGATAGCTTCTCTGTTAAATATAGCAGGCTTCATAATAACGCTAATGTGTTGTGCCTTGGAGGCAGGGTTATTGGCAACGGCTTAGGGTTGGAGCTTGTAGATATATTTTTAAATACGCAATTTGAAGGAGGCCGGCATATAAAGAGGCTGGATAAAATTAAAAATTTGGAATGCTAAATCATGGCGAAAAATAAAACTCTTTTGAGCTCGCGCGCTTACGTTATTAAATATTTCTATATATATTTTCGTGGCGTTTTGGCCCTGTGCCTATCATATTTATTTTAATGTTGCATAGCCTTTCTATGCCTAATATATATTTCTTGCAATTTAGTGGCAAATCTTCCACAGTTCTACACATGCTTATATCTTCGTTGAACCCTTCAAACTCTTCGTAAATTGGAGTTACGCCAGCGAGTTCATCTAAAGACCATGGAAAGTGTTTTATTGTGTTGCCTTGTTTTGTTTTGTATGCTGTGCATATTTTTAAACTGCCTATGCCAGAAAGTATATCTAATTTATTTAGAGCTATTGTGTTAAAGCCGTTTATAATTTTGCTATATCTTAGTGCCACGGCGTCGAGCCAGCCTATTCTGCGCCTTCTTTTTGTGTTGGTGCCAAACTCGGCTCCCTTTTCTATTATTATGTTTTGCAAGTCTTCGTTCATGGCTGTGGGAAGTGGCCCGCCGCCTACCCTTGTTGTGTATGCTTTAGCAACGCCCAGCACCTTATCTATTGCGGTTGGAGCTATGCCTGCGCCTGTGCATATTCCACCAGATATTGGGTTTGAAGAGGTAACAAAAGGATATGTGCCGTAGTTTATATCTAACATGCTGCCTTGCGCGCCCTCAAAAAGTATATGTTTATTTTCTATGTATGCGTTATATATTGCTTGGCAGGTGTCTTCAATAAATGGTTTTAGCTTTTCACCATATTCAACATAATCGTTTACTATCTTATTTATATTTAAAGGCTCAATATTATATATTTTCTCTAATATTTTATTTTTAAAGTTGCCAACGTTTAAAGCTTTTTTTGTGAAACTATCTTTATCTATAAGTTCGTGCAGCCTTATTCCACAACGGTTCATTTTGTCTTCGTAGCATGGGCCTATTCCTCTTTTTGTGGTGCCTATATTGTTTTCTCCTTTTGAGATTTCGTAGGCTTCGTCTAGCGCAATGTGCCATGGCATAATAACATGCACTCTAGGGTCTATTTTTAAATTTTTAATGTTTACGCCTTTGCTTTTTAGCTCTTCTATTTCTAAAAGAACAGATTGCGGATTTAGCACAACGCCACTTGAAATATAGCAGCTAACATTTTCAAACAATATCCCAGAAGGTATGCAGCGTAAAGTGTAGGTGTTATCTTTATGTTTTACTGTGTGGCCTGCGTTATTTCCTCCTTGGCAGCGAACAACAATATCACATTTTGAAGCTAATATATCTATTATCTTGCCCTTTCCTTCATCTCCCCATTGAGCTCCAACTACAACTTTAGTAGGCATATAAATAAACCTTCCTTTGAATTTTTTTATTTTTACCACATGACTGTTATTTTACCATTTAAATAAAATTTTTGCAACAGTATTTTGCGTTAATTATATTTAATAAATTGGGCTTTAAAATGCAGCTATATTTAAATTTACTATTAAACTTGCATAAAATAAAAATTAATAAGCAAGCTAAGCTTAGTTTTAATTTGAAATTTTTATGAGGTGGTTAGCATTATTAATAAAAACGATTATGAGCTGTTTGCTAAAAGTTGTGAAGCTACTATGTTGCGTGGTAGGAGTAGCGTTATATTTATGTTTTTTTGGGGTGGGTTTATATGTATGTTTGCGGAGATGCTTATTTTAATATTTAATAGGTTGGGATTTGGCAGGCAGGAATCAGTAATATATTTAAATATTGCACTAATTTTAATATCATTTACTTTAACGTTATTGGGCGCATTTCAGAAAATGGGTAGGTTTGCAGTTGCTTTTATTTTTATAACCCCTTTTTGGCTTGCAAATGCTGTGTTGTGTTGTGCCTTAGAAAATAGGGCGGAAGGCTTTATATTTGGTGTATGTGGCAAGATGTTTGAAATAGTAGGGCCTGTTTTGGTTTGCGAGGTTATAGCTTTTATTTTGTGCGGCGGCTTTTTATATGCTTTTAGCTTTTTATGAGGGTTGCTATGAATTTGAAAAAAGGTGTATTTTATTTTAAAAACCCAATATTTATATCTTCTTTTGCTGCTGCTGCTGGAGAAAAGGAGGCAGCTGGCCCTTTAAACGGCAGGTTTGATAGAATATTTAAAGATTATAATTTTTGCGATAAGTCTTACGAAATTATGCAAGCTGAAATGCAACTTTTTACTGCAACAAAGGCTGTAGAAAAGGCAAATTTAAATATTGAAGATGTAGATGTTATATGTGGTGGGGATCTTTTAAATCAATGCGTTGGCACGAGTTATGCTTTTAAAAATGTTAATGTTCCTTTTTTGGGGTTTTATGGCGCTTGCGCAACTATGGCAGAGGCTTTAATTGTGTCGTGTGTTTTTTTGAATTTTGGGCATGTTGGTTGCGCGCTTGCTGTGTCTGCGTCTAATTTTTATGCTACGCAAAGGCAGTTTCGCTTTCCGGCTAGATATTTGCAACCGCGTCCGAAAACAGCTCAGAAAACAGCCACCGCAGCGGGAGCGGTGCTTCTTAAAAGAAAAGATTTTAGCAATATTGTTATTCGTGGGGCGTGTGTTGGCAAAGTTGTAGATTTTGGCGTTAAAAATGCGAGCAATATGGGCGCTATTATGGCGCCAGCCGCTGCAGATAGCGCTATAAAATTTTTAAAAGGAATCGGGAAAAAGGTGGAAGACTTTGACCTTATAGTTACAGGAGATTTAGGCAGGTTAGGCGCTTATATATTTTGCCAGCTTATGAAAAGTGAGGGTTATTTTTTAAATAGCAAATATAACGATTGTGGGCTTATGCTATATGGTAAAAATATTAAAAATATATGTTGTGGCGGCTCTGGAGCCGGCTGTAGTGCTAGTGTTCTTTGTGCAGATATTTTATATAGGCTTAAAAATAAAAAATTAAAAAATGTAATGTTTATAGGCACTGGAGCATTGCATTCCAAAGCAACTAGTAATCAAAAAGCTACAATACCAGCAATAGCACATATTGTTTGGTTTGAAGGGGTTTGAGGTAGTGGATATTTTAATTTCTTTTTTAAATGCTTTTTTAGTTGGAGGCGTAGTATGCTGTTTGGGCGAGTTTTTTTTGTGTAGGTGTTCAATCTGCACATTTAAAATTTTAATATTTTTAATTGCGATTGGGGTTGTTTTAGGAATTTTAAGCAAATATATATTGTTTATAAATTTTGGTGGAGCAGGCTTTGAGTTTACCTTTTTAGGGTTGGGCTATAATATTTTTAAAGAAGCGCAAAAGGTATTAATTCACGGCGGAGTTTTAAAAATTTTTAAATGTGCGTTTAATTGCGTTGCTTTACAGCTTAGCGTTAGTATATTTTTAGGGGTGTTGGCTGCTGCTTTTTTGAAAATTAAGCGGTAGCTTTGGCAATTAAAAATTGTTGTGTTATTTGTGTTTTATATTTATATATTTTAAAATTTGGGCACAACAACTTTCCGGGAGTTTGTTATTTTGTATAACAAAATCTGCTATTTTTAAATATTTTGTATGACGTTTTATGTAAAGGTTTTCTATAAAGTGGTATGATTTTTTTAGCGTTAGAGGCCGTTTTGATTTTGCAAATCTTTTAATGCAGTTTTCTAGCTTAACGTTTAAAAATATTATTGTTCCAGATTGCTTGGCTATTTTTATATTTTTGTTTTGTACAAAAATGCCGCCTCCGGTGGCAACTATTAGGTTAGTTTTATGTTTTATTTTTTTTAATAATATTGTTTCTAGGCTCCTAAAATATTTTTCGCCATAATTTTTAAATATTTCTAATATAGAAATATTCGTTAGTTTTTCAATTTCTTCATCGATATCTATAAAATTCAAATTTGTTTTTTGACTTATTTTTTTTGCTATTGTGGATTTACCAGATGCCATAAACCCACATATATATATATTTTTCATATTTTCTTTAATTTTTTATAAATTTCAGATATAATTTTGCTGTTTATTTTCATGCCTGTGAATATTTCGTTAGATTTTGTAGCTTGCATTAAAAGCATATATAACCCATTTACTGCTTTTATTTTAAATTTTTTAGCAGTTTTTAAAAATTTTGTTTCTTTAGGCGCATATATAAGGTCTACGGCGTTTTTGCAGCAACGTAATAAATTTGGAGTTATTGGCATATTGTCAAAGTTGTAAAACATGCCAATTGGTGTGGCGTTTATAACTATGTTGTAATGCTTAATTGGAATTTTTTCTATGTCTACCAAATCTACATCTTTAAGCTTTTTTTTTGGTATAATTTCTTGCAAAATTTTATATGCTTTTTTCATAGATTTTTTTCGTATAGCTACTGTTAGTTTGCAATTATAAAATGCAGAGTTTACAGCTATTGTTCTTCCTGCGCCGCCCAAACCTAGTAGTAAAACATTATTTTTTAAATTTATTTTAAAGTGTAGCAAACTTTTTAAAAACCCGTAACTATCGGTGTTATATCCTTTAAAATTGCCATCTTTTAGTTTTATAATTGTGTTAACAGATTTGAATTTTTTTGCGTTATAATCTATATTTTTAATATTTTCATACATATAGGTTTTATATGGCATTGTTACGTTAAAGCCGTTATATATTTTGAAATATGAAGTAAATTTTTCTATTTCGTTTGGCGCTAATTCCAATAGGTTGTATGAGTTTTTAAGATTTTTTGTGGCTTTAAATATTTCGTTATGTATAAAAGGTGAAAGGCTATGTTTTATGTTGTGCCCTATAAGGGCAAATTTTTTTTTCATATTCTAATTTTTTCCTATTTTTATATATTTTAACCATAATATTTAATATTTGCTGTTATATTGTTAAAAATTTTTATTTAAAAGTTTGGTAGTGTTTACAAGA